>JAGBEM010000157.1 GCA_017936985.1 Oscillospiraceae bacterium | reverse complement strand
CCTCCAGAACGATCTTGGCCTTATATTCCGGTGTGTATTTCCCTCGTGACATAGTATGAACTCCTTTCGTTTCCTTTGGTTTATCTTACCATGTTCACGATTCATTTGGAAGATGTGGTCCATTTCCTGGGGACCATTATACCGAGTCCTCCGATCATCAGCTTTTTCGTTCCCAGTTTCTTTGTGAGCGCTGGAAAGGCGGCAATTGCAACAGGCCCGGCAATTCCCCCAATCTGAACCAGCGACATCAGGCCGAGGTTCTGCACAATGTACTTGAAATAATAGGTTGTTGCACTGCCGAAATTGGTTACAATATTTGTAAGAAGCAGTGCCAGCGCATAAATAAGCACATACTTATTGTGAAACAGGAGATAGACGCCTTCCTTCAAATTGATTGTTGTAGAGGCAGCTATTCCGCGGGTGCTTGTCTCCTTAATGGTGAACAACCTGACAAGTGCAAGTACCACACAGGGAGCGCAAATATAAATCGCCATCTGTCCCCATTTTTCATGTGAAGTGCCCACAGCCTCAATCAATAAAGGCAGCGCAATGCCCACGATGATGGCAATCACTGCACTAATCACGCTGGAAATGGAATTTACTTTCACGCGGTTTTCGTCTGTTTCAATAACGCACGACAAATAGACGGTGCTGGCGCACGAATACAGGGTTTGGAACACCGAGAAGATCAGCGTGTACATCACAAAGACATAAACGGCCATCAATGTTTTGCCCATACGCGGCGTATTAAATAGAAATAGTGTGAAAAGCGCGAACAACGCGTAGGTTATATCATATGGCCTCGCCCGTCCAAACTTTGTATTCGTACGGTCTACTAAAAAACCCGCGACCAAATCGGTAACTCCGTCAAATAATTTAGATACCAGGAGCAGCGTTCCAACCAGTCCGGCGTTTAGCTGCAAGACGTCGGTTGCATAAAAAGTCGTATATGCGATCAGGGCAGAGACAACGGCGGATGCGATCACCGGGGAACTCCAGAGTATGTAAAATTTTGCCTTTAGTCTGTTGGATTCCACATCTTGTTATGTTCCTTTCCAATGCTTCGTGTGAATTCTTCAGAGAACCGATTAAGTGAAAAACAGGTGCAGCACGTTGAAAAGATCCTCGCTCCATGTGCGGTAGTCGTGCTGTCCACCCTCATGGGTGACAAATCGGCAGTTTTGGTTTTCGTGAAGTTGCTCAGGACAAGCTTTCAGCACACGGTCATAGGTTTCCTTATGGCTGGAATACATCTTATCGTCATCCCCGCACCCGTTGTACCAGAAAACCGGAGGTTCCTGCTCGATGGCGGAGCAGAGCTCTGCCAGCTTTTCCTCATCCAGCGCAACGGACAGCTCCTTTCCGTTGAAAGCACACCGTATCGCGCCGGCCGAGAAGCACCCAATAAAGGCAAAGCGATCATGACAATGGCACATAATGGAGTAAAGGCCGGTGATGGAGCCCTGGGACGCTCCCGCATAGGCGAAATGCTTTCTTGCTTTACGATAGCTTTCCTCGTTGTCGCTTTCCGCGTAGGTGCTGTAATGCTTTTGCAGATAGGGCATTATCTCGTTTCGCAGCTCCAGCCAGAAATAGCGCGTGGAGGCAAAATAGGAGTCTACCCGGTTTCCGAGCTTCGTATAAGGCTCAACCTCCTCCTCAAAGCTCGGGGTGACAACGATCAACGGATCGATTTGCTTCTTATAGATCAGATGATCTACCATGCTTGCCGTGATATTACCGTAATCCGTGTATTTCTGAACATCATCCCCACGGTAGCGGCCCTGACCAAACCAGTAGCCCTCATTATCTGTGCCGCCGTGCATCAGAAACAGCACGTTGTATTTTTTGGATGGATCATACCCGTAGGGCGTGTAGACCCACATGGACTTTTCCATCGTGATCGGGCTCTCCCCAAAAATCGCTTCCAGCGCGTACGCACGGCTGGTGTAATGGACAAGCTCCAGCTTTCCCTGCTTAGGGCAGGGTGCGGCAAAGGATTCAAGCGTCGATTTGTTCAGCATTTTTCTTTCTCTCTCCAATTGTTTTTTGGATCTCAACCATCTTCTCCTTGGAGATGGGCGTCTTTTTCATGGCGATCAGCGTGCAGATCCAACCGAGGACCGGCAGGACATACACAACGAGGATTCCCATGATCACAACAGGCATCGTCTTGGGGTCGGTGGGCTGGGGAATCGTGGCCGTATATCCGATCAAAGAGATGCAGAAGGTGGCGATCACGGCGCCGAGGGAGGACACCACCTTGTCAACCAGGCTGTAGACGCCCGCGACAACGCCGGGCATGTATCTTCCGGAGCGGTATGCCTCATAGTCCACCACATCTGCCAGCATAGAGGTGGTGGCGGTGCTGACCACGACCTTCAGTCCGTTTTGCAGCATCGTCAAAACGATAAAGAGGATCAGCAGGGGGGCAGAGGCAACAATCGGGGTCGTTCCGGCGAAAAGCAGAACAATCACAAAGGCAAGGTTTACATAGATACTGACCCGGCTCCAGAATGCAACGCCCTTGGCGCTGCCGTGCTTTCCGGTGTATTTTCCGCCAAACACCGAGAAAATCAAAGCAGGGAAGATCGCGACCATATTCATAATCGCGCCGATACGCACATTACCGATGATAATTCCGTAGAGAAGCGTGGTGATCACAGACTGACCCGCGATATTCATGGCCAGCTTATCCGAGGTGGCGGCGAAAATGAAACACTGCAGCGCTTTGTTGTTTTTAAGCAGGTCCAGCATATCCTTCCCCTTGATAGACTGGCTTTTTCCCTGGGAGGAAGTGAAATTTTCAGGCTTGTCAATGGGGGATACGCCAATTATTGCAAGAACGGTAAAGACTGCCGAGAGACCCACGAACAGTACCGCGGTCTTCGAGAGAAGACCCACGGTGTAGTTATCTCCATACTGGGGCAGCAGCACCATAGAGACGATCATGGACAAGACAATTGCAATCACATAGTTATAGATTGTAGTGAAAACGCCTACCATGGGGCGCTGCTTCGGATCGTTGGTGATGACCGGGGAGATGAGATTGTTCGCCATGTTATGGAACGTATAGCCGATGTAATACAAAAAATAGAACAGGATGAACACGCCCACAGAGTGCCCCTTGCCGCAGAACCAGTTGTAAAGGCACAGCAGAGAGAGAGCTTCAATGGCCCAGCCGATGATCATAAAAAGGCGGATCTTTCCGAAGCGGGTGTTGACCTTGTCAATCAGCAGGGAAATCAAAGGGTCGGTAATTCCGTCAAACAGGCGGGCGACGGTCATAATCGTGCCGACCAGTAGCATCGTGACCCCGAAGCCCAGGTTGGCGGCATAGCTAACATAGCCAATTGCGGAGAAGAAACAAGCGAGAGAGAGCGCTGAGGTCATCGCAAGCGCAAGTCTTGCGTTGGAGACTCGGCGATACTGAACACCGTCGGTCTCGGTTTGGGTAGGTGCCTTAGATTTCACAGTAGAGTCCTCCTATTCATTTTTCGGGGGGCGGGAGAATCCGTCCGCTGTGTATATCATAAAGTGCACCTTATCAAAAATATATTCCTAATTTTGATTTTCCGTGACAAAATTAGCTATTATAAAGTATATTGATGAAAAAAAGCACAAAAAAGCGAGGATTGAAATATCAACACCCGCGAGAATATCGTAATATATACCGTGTCAAGCTATTTACGAAAGGATGTGTTGAGAAATATGGCAAATCCGTTTTTACCCCTGGATACCTATATAGCGGACGGGGAACCTCATGTGTTTGGCGACCGAGTGTATCTGTTCGGTTCCCATGATCAAGCCGGCGGTGACACCTACTGTATGCTCAGCTATGAATTCTGGTCCGCCCCGGTGGACAATTTGGAAAGTTGGAGCTGTAAAGGGACATCTTACCGCGCGGATCAGGACCCGCAGTATGGCGAAAAGCTGAAATATATGTATGCGCCCGATGTGGTGCAGGGCAATGACGGCAGGTTTTATCTCTATTACTGTATGTCTGGCGAAAAAGGCGTGGGCGGCTACGGCCAGCAGATCAGCGTTGCCGTCTGCGATACCCCCGACGGAAACTATGAATATTATGGCTGTGTTCGCAATCCAGATGGCAGCCCCATGTTGAAATTCGTCACCTTTGATCCGGCGCTGATCAATGACAATGGCACCATTCGGCTCTACTATGGCACATGGTATCCGTTCCATGAGCGTGGAAAGCTGTTGGATCCTATTTTCCACAAGGTGGAAAGCAATATGTTTGGCAAAAGTGTGGAGGAAATCCAATCCGATCCGGATGGCGTCATGGGCGCGAATCATGTGGAGCTGGCGGATGATATGCTGACGATTCAATCGCAGCCTATCCATGTTATGCCCAGTCGTGTGAAGGGAACCTCCTTTGAAAAGCATCCTTTCTTTGAGGGAAGCTCAATCCGGAAGCTCGGGAGCACCTATTATTTCATTTATTCCTCTATCAAGGGCCATGAGCTTTGCTATGCCACAAGCGCTTACCCGGACCGAGACTTTACCTACGGCGGAACCATCGTTTCCAATGGCGATGTGGGCTATGAAGGCCGCAAAGATCGGGACAGGCTGAACGCCACGGGTACCAATCACGGCAGTATCGAGTGTATTCGCGGAAAATGGTATGTTTTCTACCACCGCAACACCCATAAAAGCGGTTATTCCCGGCAGGCATGCGCGGAACCTGTTGAGATTCTGCCTGACGGGAGGATTCCTCAAGTGGAAATTACTTCACAGGGTTTTTGCGGGCCATTGGAATCGAACCGCACATATCCGGCGTCTATCTGCTGCAATCTGTATGGCGGAAAAATGCCCCATATCGGAAACGGTGTTTCCAGTGCGAAGATCCCGCATATCACCTGCGAAGACGGACAGCAGATCGTTGTCGCGACCAATAGAGCCCGGATTGTATACAAATACTTTCATCTAGCCGCGGGGGAGTATGTCCTGATTCTGCGTTACAAAACCAGCGGAAGGGCAAAGATAACCGTATTGGGGGAGCATGGAGAAATTCCTACTTTGATCAAACCCTCCCGCACATGGATGGAGATGGAGATCCCATGCCGTTTTCAGTCTGGCATTCAGCCCCTGATTTTGCGTTATCATGGATCCAAGGAACTGAGCATTCAATCCATTTGCCTTCAAAGAAGTTCATCTCACGAAACCGAAGCCAATCATGCCGATTCTTGACTTAAGGCAACACCGCTGGGTGGGGACAGCGGGCTTCGGCGGATCTTTTGCCCCAATCGTGCAGTATGAAAAATGGGAAATACATCCAGTATTCCCGCATTTTCCATTCTTTCGCTTGTGTTAAAATCTCTCGCCGAATCTCCTTGCCCCATTATGCGGTGTTGCCTTAATAAAATTTTTACTGTGAATGCGAAGCTTTCACAGTAAATACCCATGCAATATGCTTGCGCCATAAATCATGAAAGCAGTTCGTGCATGGGGATTTATGTGCATCAGCGTCGGTTGCCCCGCCAGGGGCGAGACGCTGGCACTATAATCCATTATTTACTGGGCACCTCTAAAAACTCCCCTTTTGGGTTTTGAACGGATCTTTTGCCCCAACAATGCGTTTTGAAAAGTCCGCAATACACCAAGTATTCCGGACTTCCCAAAACTTTTGTTGGAACAAAATCTCTCGCCCAAAACACCAAAAAGTAGTTTTTAGAGGTTGCCTACTATGAATACGGAGCTTTCATAGTAAAATGGCCTGCCGATTTCGTATCATTCATTTGTATTTCGCTTTCGATACGCAATGGGCGTGCTGCCTACAATATCGTGAAATTCCCGGCTGAAATGGCTGCGGGAGCCGAAGCCCAACTGAGCCGATATGTCTTCAACAGACAGCTTTGTGCTGCTGAGCAAAATTTTGGCCCGTTCCATCCGGGCATATTTCGCATAATTCCGGACGGTGAAGCCGGTTTCCTCTTTGAACTTCTTCGTCAGATAGTACATGGCATATCCCGTCCGCTCCGCCAGCACCTCCGCTGTAAGCCTTTGACCCAGATGCATTTCGATATAGTCACAGCACTTCTGGATTTCTCGGCTATACTTTGGGTTGGTCCGGTTGTTATGGACTCTGCGTACAAAATCATCATACATGGACATGGCAAGGGGCTCAAGATCGGAGGGGTTTTCGATCGATTCCACCATCTGAATATAGCTGTCACCCAAACCATAGGCCTCTTCCGGTGACAGCCCTCCCTCCACCGCCGCGCGGCAGACGATGGATACGAACACAATAATGGAAATCTTACTCTTTGCCAGAGCGGATTTGCCGTTCACGTTGACACCGGTGCTCAGCCGCATAACGTCTGACAAAGCCTGCTTATAATCCAGATCGCCGTTCCGAACGGCTTGCAGAAGGGCCTGTTCCGCCGACCAAACCTGATAACGGTCGTGGGAAGGCTGCTTTCGTGAAATCTCTGGGATTGGGATATTGATCTCCGCGTCGATATCACAGATTTGAAGACGCTCCCCTGTAATGCAGTAGTGGAGCATCAGGACCAAGAGCATCATAACGGTGCACTGCGTCAGGGGAATATTCCGGATTGCGTTCCGAAAATGGGTATTCCATTCCGCGCTGATCTTGCCCTTTGAGATTCCCCGAATGCCGCTTTCAATCGCTGCTGCCGAGATGTCATTGTAAAATACCGGCCCCACCGCGTAGATAAACTTTAACGCTCCGTTCTCACGCTCAAAAGCGGCATACCAAACCAGGCCGGGAACGGTTCTCAGCGAAATCGGGCGGCTGTGGCTGCTGCCGTAGTCTACGATGCGCTGTTTACAGCCGAGCAGTTCAAACGCTGTGCCCAAAACCGCTTCGTCGGGGCAGTTGCTTTGTAGCAAATTGCCGCCGGAGTCTAATTTCCAGAGGTAGATGTTGCCGCAGCATAACAACAGGTCTTTGAATTCCTCTACACCCATGCGTTTCACCAAATCTTTAAATGGTTCCTGTTTCATCATCTGCACCACTACTGTTTTGATAAGGATATTTTATCATACCGGAAACCCTTTGGATATTGCCAATTTATACAAACGTTCAGGAGGAAATTTTATGCGCACAATTGTTTCATTCAATGAGGGCTGGCTTTTTACCAAGCAGGGAAAGGACGAACCCGTCACCCTGCCCCACACCTGGAACGCAGTAGACGGCCAGGACGGCGGCGACGATTACTACCGGGGCGCCTGCCGTTACACCAAGCAGTTCCCCAAGCCTGCGCTGAATCCCGGCGAGGAAGCCTGGCTGGAAGTCAAGGGCGCAGCCTATACGGCGGACGTCTCGGTCAACGGGGAAGCCCTCTGCCACCACGAGGGCGGCTTCAGCACCTTCCGGATCAAGCTTCCGGAATTAAAGGACGAAAACACCGTTGAGGTTCGGGTGGACAACTCCAGCAACGACCGGGTCTATCCCCAGAAGGCGGACTTCACCTTCTACGGCGGACTGTACCGGGATGTGAACCTGATCATCGTTCCTGCCTCCCACTTTGAACTGGGCTACTGTGGCACCTCAGGCATCAAGGTCACCCCCATTGTAAACCTGGAAACGAAATCCGCAGCCCTCACCGTGGAAACCTGGCAGAACGGGGAAGAAGTGACCGTCACCGTGGACGGGCAGAGCAAAACCGTCCCCAGCGTGGATGGTTACGCCAAGGCGGAATTCACCATTGAGAATGTCCATCTGTGGGACGGTGTGGACGATCCCTACCTATACACCGCCACGGCCACCCTGCCCAGCGGCGACCTCGTCTCCACCCGCTTTGGCTGCCGGAACTACAAGATCGATCCGCAAAAGGGCTTCATTCTGAACGGCCGAAGCTACCCCCTCCGGGGTGGCGCCCGGCACCAGGACTGCAAGGGCGTGGGCAACGCTTTGACCCGCGAGCACCACAAGCAGGATATGGAGATCATCCGGGAGCTGGGGCCAACACCCTGCGCCTGGCCCACTACCAGCATGCCCAGGAATTTTACGACCTGTGCGACGAAAACGGCATCATCGTCTGGGCCGAGATCCCCTATATCACCATGCACATGAAAAACGGCCGGGCCAACACTCTTTCCCAAATGGAAGAGCTGATCGTCCAGTGCTATAACCACCCGTCCATCGCCGTCTGGGGCCTGAGCAACGAAATCACCGCCGCCAGCCCCGTCAATGATTCCCTGATAGAAAACCACCGGGCGCTGAATGATCTGTGCCACAAGCTGGACCCCACCCGTCCCACCACCATGGCAAATGTATTCATGCTGGACATCGACAGTCCTCTTCTGGAGATTCCGGATGTGAACAGCTACAACCTGTATTTTGGCTGGTATGTAGGCGACCTGGAGCAGAACGACGAATTCTTTGACGAGTACCACGCCAAGTTCCCAAACCGGTGCATCGGCCTGAGCGAGTACGGCGCAGACGCCAACCCTCAGTACCAGTCTCTTGCTCCCGAAAAGGGCGACTATACCGAGAGCTACCAGTGCGTCTACCATGAGCACATGCTGGAGATGATCGAGCAGCGTCCTTGGATGTGGGCCACCCATGTATGGAACATCTTCGACTTTGCTGCCGACGGACGGGACGAGGGCGGCAAGCACGGCGAAAATCAGAAGGGCCTTGTCACCATCGACCGCCAAACCAAGAAGGACGCCTTCTACCTGTACAAAGCCTACTGGAACAAGACCGATCCCTTTGTTCACGTCGCGGGCGGACGGTATGTGGACCGGGCCGAGGATATAACCGAAGTTACAGTCTATTCCAATCAGAAAACCGTCACCCTGAGCGTGGACGGACGGCCCTTTGAGACCCAGACCGGAAAGCATGTGTTTAGGTTCAAGGTCCCCATCTCTGGGGAGCACTCCATCCATGCAACCGCCGGGGACTGTCACAGTGCGATCTGGGTTCGAAAGGTATCCCAGCCCAATCCGGAGTACCGTTTCCGGAAAACCGCTCCTGTAATCAACTGGTTTGACAAGGAGGATATCGTCCCTGATTGTTACTCCATTGCCGACAAGCTGTCGGACATCCGTAAGCACCCGGAGGCGGGTGCGGTCATCGATCAGCTGATTACAAAGGCCGCTTCTGCCCGGGGCGAAGTGGCGGGCACGGTAAAGGATAATCCCGCCTTGCAGCGTATGATGGGGAGAATCACGCTGGTCTCCCTGCTCAAGCAGATAGGCGCCGATGAATCAGCCATGAAGCAGCTCAACCGCATTCTGCAAAGATACAAGAAGGTATGATGGCGCAATATGCGGTATGAACGGAATAAGAGGGAAAGTAAAACAGGGATCCATTATGGGTAATGAATCCTTGTTCCGGGACAAACCGGTATGGAAGGCAAGCTCTGACTCATTACCCATATATAATTTCAAAAAATGGAGAGATTCAATATGCCGCAAATTCTGATCACGATTCTTGTCACCTTTTTTGCCGGAATGGGCGCCGGGCTGGGAACCGGCTTTGCCGGTATGAGCGCGGCGGCGGTAATCAGCCCTATGCTCATCACCTTTTTGGATATGGAACCCTATATGGCCGTGGGTATCGCCCTTTCCTCGGACGTACTGGCCAGCGCCGTCTCCGCCTATACCTATGGAAAAAACAAAAATCTGGACGTCAAAAACGGTCTGATCATGATGCTTACCGTAATGCTGTTTACTGTGGTGGGAAGCTGGCTGTCCAGTCTGGTTCCCTCTCAAGCCATGGGCAGCTTCTCCGTATTTATGACCTTCCTGCTGGGCGTCAAATTCATTGTCCGTCCGGTGATGACCACCAAGGAGGATATGTCCAAGGCATCCCCCGCCAAGCGGGCGGTGCAAAGCGTGCTGTGCGGTATCCTCATCGGCCTGATCTGCGGATTTGTTGGAGCCGGAGGCGGAATGATGATGCTGCTAATTTTGATAAGCGTCCTGGGCTACGAGCTGAAGACTGCCGTCGGCACCAGTGTATTCATCATGACCTTTACCGCCCTAACCGGGGCCGTCTCCCATTTTGCCATCGGCGGGATGCCGGATCTCACGGTCCTGGTCCTGTGCGTCGTCTTTACCCTGCTCTGGGCCCGGATTGCCGCGAAATTTGCCAACAAGGCCTCCGCCAAAACACTGAACCGGGCTACCGGCATTGTGCTGGTCATTCTCGGCCTTGCAATTTTCTTGTTCTCCCAGCTCAGCTGACTTTTTCCATATCTTTCTTAGGAGGATCAATCTATGAACACAATTCAGGTCACCACCCCCTGCGGTGTGGTGGAAGGTTTTCAGGAAGATGGCGTAAACTGCTTTTTGGGTATTCCATATGCTGCCGCCAAGCGTTTTGAATATCCGCAGCCGGTCATCTCATGGAAAGGCATCTGTGATGCAAAAAAATATGGGCCTGCCCCGATTCAGCAACGCGCCTATGTCCAGGTGGATGCCAGTGACCCCCAAAACCATTATGAGCATGAATTTTATCAAAATTTCCAGTCTGAATATTCCGAGGATTGCCTGAACCTGAACATTTGGACACCGGAGAACCCGCTGAACTGCCCGGTGTTGGTGATCATCTATGGCGGCGGTTTGGTTACGGGGCAGAATAACTCGCCGGAATGCAACGGATCATTCTTGGCCAAGCACGGAATCATAACCGTTGCCATGAATTACCGGGTGAACATTTTCGGCTTCATTGCCATGAAGGAGCTTGAGGATGAGAACGGAAAGAGCGGTAACTATGGCTACTATGACCAGCAGGCGGCCATTGCCTGGGTGCGGCACAACATCCAAAGCTTTGGCGGTGATGTGAACAATATGACGCTGATTGGCCAGAGTGCAGGCGCGACCAGCTGTGAGACCCAGATCAAATCCCCGCTGAATAAAGGCATATTCAAGCAGGCGATTATCCAGAGCAGCGCGGGCCTGGCCAGTTTCATCAAGCAGAAACCCGATAACACCAAGGAGTATGCCAAGTGGCGTCAAGTGTATGAGAGGACCGGATGTAAATCCATTGAGGAATTCAAGCAGCTGCCCGCCAAAACACTGTACGATGCTTTTGCGGAGGTTTCGGCCAAGTCGTCTATCGGTTTCTGCAGTGCTGTATATGACGAGAATTTTACCAGCGGGATTAAAAATCAGCCCTGCCCGGTCAAGATCATGTGTTCAGTCACATCCGAGGATGTCATGCCGTTTTTGCTTTATTGGATGTGTGGCTTTTTAGCAAAATCCCAGCGCAAGCTCGGCGTGGATACCTATACCTACTATTTCCGCAGGCAGCTGCCCGGCGATACAAAGGGAGCCTGGCATGGCAGCGATCTGATTTACCTATATGGATGGCTGTCCCATTCCTGGAGGCCGTTTGGGAAAGAGGATTACATGCTGCAGGAGAATATATTGGCGTATCTGATCAACTTTATCAAGACAGGGAATCCAAATGGAGAAGGCCTTGCGGAATGGACGCCTTATAACAAATCCAAAAAGTTTATGGTGTTTGATGAAAACCCAACTCGCATGGGGAAACCTGAACGGCTTCGCCTGCTGAAAAACACACTGCATCCCAATGGCATCGGCATGTGATTTGGAAAAGCTCCTGCTTTTTTCTTTATTAAGGGCTTACCGCATGGACTCCTTACAGCAAATCCAAGAAGTTTATGATATTTGATGAAAAACTGCCCCGTATGGGTAAGCCGAAAAGACTGCGTCTTCTGAAAAATATGCTGCGTTCCAACAGGATTTGATTGGAATAGAAAGACCTCTGTAGCAGAAACCATTTTTATAAAAGGAGATCCTATTTATGAAAGGGATTACAGACGCTTCGCCGGAAAAGCGGCAAGATAAAGAAAAGCGAGAGCTGGAGCGCCTGAAGCGCGAACAAGCAAGGCCCAAAGGATCCGGTTACATGATCTATTTTATTATGATCATCACAGTCATTTACATCGCGGACGAGGTAACCTCCCAAATTGGCACCCAAATGCAGACCATCCTGGCAGATCAGATCTTTGCCCCTGTGTTTGGGGCGGAGTATGCGGTGGCCCGGATGAGTACGCTGGGAATGATAACGGTGGTCTTTGGCATACTTGCGTTTCTCTACAAGCCGCTTTCCGATCGTTTTGGCAGAAAGATATTCCTGGTTATCAATACGCTTGGTATGGGGCTTGGCATGGTATTGGTAGGTATTGCAACCAATATCCCGGTTTATCTGATCGGTGCGTGCGTGATCGGCTGTTATGAAATGACCTCCGTCAAGAGGTAACATCTCACAAAAAAGTGGAAAACAGCCTGTGAAAAATGCTGAGGGCATCTGGGAAGAGTCAGGGGAACAGATTCCGGCATGTGGCCACTCTGTTATACGTGGATTGGTTACCAACAGGCTAATGGCTTCGCCGTGAGCTCTGCAATCTTTACGCGAGGATTGGCTACCTCAAAGCCGACAAGCAGATAGCTGAATTAGCCCTTTGCCTGACTCCTCGCAGATACCCTCAGTTGGAATATGAAATTAGATGCTTTTAGATTCCGAGCCGGAGCCCAGGCAGCTACCGCGAAGCGGCTTGCCCTTGACAGCCAGCCGGAGAAAATGCTAGAATAGGATGGCGGTGAGGAAAAAATGTGTGGATATGCTTTTGAGTTCGTCGCCGGTATAGCCATACCAGCATTTTTCGGAGCGCTGTCAAGGGTAGCGGAAGGTTTGCAGAAGGGTTCAGGCAATGTGACCTGTCATCATTCCCCAAATGAAACAGGCAAGCTCTCTGGCAACTGCCGTCTTGGCAACATTGGCAGGTTTCTCTCTCATAGTAATGTGAAAATACTTTCTGCGCAGTCTTTCGCACGCTTTGTCCGCATAGGCAATGACTTCCGGTTTGTTGCCGTCCTGCCGTTTCTTTAGTGCTATTGATTTCTTGCCGACAGCCCCACGGCTGTAGTGGCTGGCTGATTCAATTAGCAGCCTTCTCAAGTGGGAATTTCCCGCTTTGGTGATTGCACCGTTATGCTGAGAATCGCCGCTGGAATGTTCGCTTGGTGTCAAGCCCAGGAAAGAAGCGAAATGCTGCGCAGTGGGGAACCTGCTGAAATCGCCGATTTCTACCAGGATGGACAGAGCGGTATGCGCAGCAATCCCCCGAAAGCAGCACAGCTGGCGTGTCTTTTCCACATAGCGCTCCCCCATGGAGAGCTCCTGGATCCGTTTGTCAAAGCGCTCCACCTTATCTGCCAGATAGCGGAAAGTCACCAGATACTCCTCCAGAGCTTCCTGGAGCAGGAGGTTGGGCAGGCGCAGTGCTTCCAGCCAGTGGATGTGCTTCTGCGTCCAGTAGCTTTTCCTGTCAAAGTGATATCCATGGCGGGTGCACAGCGCGATGATTTGCTGCTTCGTCTGTTTGAGCGCAGTTTGGGCATCATCCCTCATGCGGATATATTCTTTCACCGCATTATCTTCGTCTGTGGGAACATACACCCTACTGTATTGCCCGAAACAGAGGCACCGGGCAATACGTCGCGCATCTTCCAGATCGTTTTTCCTGATTTTGTCTTTTTGAGAAACAGCCATGGTTGTCGGGGCAAGAATAACGCATTCCACCTCAAACCCCTCCCATTTACGGGAGGTGATTTCGTGATACAGGGAATATCCCAAACATCCGGCCTCATAGCCGCATTGAAATTTACAATCCCCGCCCAACTGGCTGTTGAGCAGTGTGAGGTATTTTTCAAGTTCCTTAATCTCCGGCTTGATCTGCAGCTCAGCAAACGGAGTTTGTCCTTGCAGGGTGAAGGCGCATAAAGTGTAATTTGTGGTATGGACATCCATGCCGATATAGATTATACTATTCATTGTGACCTCTCCTTGTATGTCGGTAATTCCTGTGTATTGAGTTGTTGGCACTCTTAGTATGACAGGTAAATCCACGTTTTGCAAGTGAGAGGTCATTTCATATTATCTTTTTCATTCCCCACGATATGCAGGCCACATATATATGAAAGCACGCCTGCAAAGCACCGGGCAAAAATATATTCTGTGGTGAAGGCTTGCGCCTCTCTTGGAGTTCTCCTTGTGCCGATGCTTCGGAATGCCTTTATTCCGTCCACGGATCTTTCCGGATGGAGGATGGTATACATAGTGCCTGCTGTGGTTACGCTGGCAATTTCTGTTTTTGCTCTGTTCTTTGTGCGAGAATCGGATGCCTATCTGGACAGCCGTATCCGCCAGCTGGAAATGACGGAAGAAGAAAAGCAACAACAGGCAGAGAAAAAAAGACGGGACGCGAACCAACAGCCAGGTATTGTCAGCGGTTTAAAGCTAATTTTCTCTCACAAGCAGCTTTTGTGGCTCTGCATCGCCAATGGATTTATTACCGTTGGCCTGATTATGACGATGTATTATGAAACCACAATGACATACGGTTTTGCGCAGCATTTCCTTGCAGAAGGGATGAACATGGATGCGGCAAAGCTGGAGGCCACTGGGATTGTTACGCAGGCGCTCATGTTGTTCCCCATTGGCAGTGCGGTTTTCCAAATGATGCAGGGCTTCTTTTCCGATGCGTTGGGAAGAAAGTCCGCTGCCATAATTATGAGCGCGGCATCGCTGAGCAGCTTCGCTACCTTTTTTGTGGGGGCGCAGCAATTCTGGAATCCGTATGTGGTGGGATTCTTTGCAGGCGCTGCGGCGGGAAGCTATTGGGCTGCAGGGGATATTATCGGCCTGATGATGACGGAATCCTCCCCTACAAGGCTGGCCCTGGAAGAAGGGAAACCAAAGAGTTGGTTGAAATCTGTATATTCAAATACCGGGTGATAAGATTTCGTCAAAATGGGCAAAAAGAATTCGAGAAGGCAAGGTGAACCGCATTGATATTTTCTGTGCAAGAGCATAAGAAAGGTAAATATATGGATTTAAAGCTGATATCTACAACATATGAGGGAAATATTAGGCATACCACAGAGAAAGTGATTCCTTTCATTGATGATGATGGAAGAGAAAACAAACTGATCAACCTCTATCCCCAAGTCAAATATCAAAAGATGGAAGGGTTTGGCGGCGCAATCACTGATTCTGCAGCCTACATTTACTCTTTGATGAATCCAGAGCAGAAAAAGCAAATGCTGAATGAGTACTTCGGGAAAAACAATATGAAGTATCGGTTTGTACGGATTCCGATCGACAGCTGCGATTTCTCCCTGGAGCATTTTGAGGCTGATGGAGACGAGAATGATGCAACATTTGAGAAATTCTCATTTGATCGGGTGGAAAAATACATTCTCCCAATGCTTATGGACGCTGAGATAGCATACGGAGGGAAATTGGAAATTATGCTGTCTCCCTGGAGCCCCCCTGCATATATGAAGACAAACGGCGAGCGCAACCATGGTGGAAAATTGAAAGAATGCTATTGGAAACGCTGGGCGGAGTATATTTGCAGATACATTGAGGAGTACCGCAACAGGGGTTTCAATGTCACAATGTTGACACTGCAAAATGAGCCTAAAGCTGTACAAACATGGGATTCCTGCATCTTCACAGCTGAGGAAGAAAAAGTATTCCTGCGGGATTATGTATGGCCGTCTCTGGTTGCTCACAGACTGAACGATATTGAGATTTACATTTGGGATCACAATAAAGAACGCGCTTTCGAGTGGGCAGAAACCATCATTGATGGTGAGACTGATCATATGATTGCGGGCCTTGCTTTCCATTGGTACAGTGGTGATCATTTTGAAGCATTGCAGATGATCCGGGAACGATTCCCTAAGAAGAAACTGTTGCTTTCTGAAGCTTGCATCGAGTTCAGTAAGTATAGCGCTGATGATAATCTCGCTAATGCCCAAAAGTATGCGCATGATATCATTGGGGATCTGAATTCGGGAATGAGTACGTTTTTGGACTGGAATCTCGTACTCGATGAGAAAGGCGGTCCCAATCATGTCAATAATTTCTGCGACGCTCCTTATATGTTGGATATAGCTTCCGGCACTTTGCTTCCAAGGGAACTTCAGAGCTACATCTGGCATTTCAGCCACTTTATCGAAACCGGAACAATAAGAATTGGTGTAAGTCGATATTCGGATCTTATTGAAATAGTTGCATTTGCTAATCAGGACAGGATAGTAGTTATTCTCTTGAACCGAGCAAAAGATCCCGTTGATTTTTATCTACGGATTAAGGACCGTACTGCAGAGATTCATTTAAATCCTCAGAGCATTTCCAGTGGTGTTATCCAAGCTGTTTATGGTATAAATTAGTCAAACATCACTTGTAAATCTGTGACGCATGAATATCTCACGTATCTAAGAATGCGGCAGTGAAAATCCCCATAGTCTTTCCTCTCTTCATCGGAGGATCGACTGTGGGGATTTTTTGTTTTGGGATGTGTAGATGCAAACATCGTTTTTCCGGTTTGTATATAGGGCCTACTGAAAAAATACAATTTTTACCCTTAGCAGCCATAAAATCCGCCCCAAAGGACTTCCCAGAAAAAAGCGCAAAAGCCACCTTGCCAGAGCGTGAGCGGCATTCATGGCTACGAGGATCAGGGCTGCCTCGG
>JAGBEM010000156.1 GCA_017936985.1 Oscillospiraceae bacterium | reverse complement strand
CGGCTCTTCAATAATCTTGAGCAGCGCATTAAATGCCGAAATAGACAGCATATGCACCTCATCGATGATATACACCCGCATCTTCACCTGAGAAGGTGTGTACACCGCGTCATCACGCAGATCCCGGACATTGTCCACGCCGTTGTTGGATGCCGCATCGATCTCCAGCACATCCATGCAGGCGCCGGAATCAATGGTTCGGCAAGCCTCACAGCAGTTACAGGGATTGCCGTCTTTGGGATCCAGGCAGTTGACCGCCTTGGCCAGGATTTTTGCGCAGCTGGTTTTGCCCGTTCCCCGGGAACCGGTGAACAGGTAGGCGTGGCTCATTTTGCCGCTGAGAAGCTGTGTTTTCAGCGTCTGTGTCACCGCCATCTGACCGGACACATCGTCAAAGGTCTGGGGCCGATATTTTCGATATAACGCTTGATAGGCAGACATATACTCTCTCCTTTCGCATTTGATAAGGCAATGACCGGCTCATAACAAGATCGCACACCCACATTTGAACCAGCTGAATACCCGGTATCTGCGCAGCCAGCTCGGGAACGGCATCCCCGCGGCACACGCTCAGATCCGCTTAATGCTGCTTGGTTCCCCACCTGACATGGTTCACGGGAGAACGTTGCGCAGGACCAATCCTTCAACACCGCTTACGCAGGCCAGACGGTACTCAGACAAGTCCGGGTGTGGGAATTCATCCCTGCTGTAGCGGATTGCAGGCAACAGGGCACCGCTATCTCCCCGACTAGTGCGACCTTGTTATAAGCCGGTCAGCCAAACAAGGCTATTCAGTTGAAAATCAGTTGATCTTGGACTCGATAAAGTCAGCCAGCTCACGGAAATTGGTGATGGTCTGATCCTCCAGATCCAGCTCAACGCCCAGCTCGCTCTCCAGATCCATGATCATTTCCACGATGTCCAGAGAATCGATGCCCAGGCTCTCAAAGGTGCTGTCCGGGGTGATCTCCGCAACGTCCAGCTCCAGCTGCTTGGCAGCGAAAGAAACGAGTTTTTCGTACATAAATGTATCCTCCCAATAAGTGTGTAAAGGGCATTACTGTTCGTTTATTTTAGTACAGCTTACCCGGTTTGTCAATGGGTGTTTTTCCCGCGAACAATTGTCTGCGGACAAAAGCAAACATTGACATGGCAGTGCTATTGTGTTATACTTATTATGAAACGTTGTGGGAGGTGATCGCCGTGATTTACACATTCAGCCGGTGCGGCTCTTTGCGCAAAATTGCGGTAACGACCTTTGCCCTCTGGCGAGGGAGGATCAAAGCGAGCATAGCAGGCGCATAAGCTGTACTGAAAACAGGATCAGCTTATGCGCTTTTTGTATTTCCGAATGGAGGTATTATTATGAAGAAAATTATTTGGCTGCTGATCATAACGCTCCTGCTGGGCTGCTTGTCGGCTTGCCAAAATCCAGCAGGGAGCGACCATACGACAGAGCCTCTGCCGATCGAAAACGACGACGGAACACTTGCGCAATGGATGAAGGATGAGATTGTGCAAGCATATGTGAAGGGGGGTGGCAGTGCTAAGGATATCTTTTGGGCGGATGAGACACCCAGCGGAGCCGGGAGAAGGTACTATGGTACAGACAACGGTTATGTGATTCTTTGCGGTATAGGTGGGCCCGAGTGGAGATGTACTATAGAGATCGGCGAG
Source organism: Oscillospiraceae bacterium (assembly GCA_017936985.1). The sequence goes on along the minus strand of JAGBEM010000156.1, from coordinate 17,695 downwards.
TATGTATTTGAGTATTCGTGTCATTTCTATCTGTGGGCATATAAGGGTGGGGAGACTTTTCAACTGAAAGATGTCTATGAACAGGGCCTGATCAGTGATGCCGCAATAGAAGCCGCATTACAAAGACACCTTGAATACGAAAAATAGGTAACAGTATTGAGCAAAAGCAAACGCGACTTGATAGGAGGATATGTTTATGAAAAAGCTATCCTTGCTGCTGGCCATTACCCTTCTTCTGCACTGTTTAGCAGCTTGCCAAGGTCAACCCCAAAACGAGCAAACAACCGAACCTCTGCCGATTGAAAACAGGGATGGCACTCTTGCGCAATGGATGAAGGATGAAATCACATCGATCTTAGTAAATGAGGACTGGTTGCCGAATGCAGCGGATATTCAATGGGACGATGGCAACGGAGCAAAGGGAATAAGATACTATGGCATAGAAAACGGTTATGTAATTATCTTTTTTGAAGCAGGTCCTGCTGAATTGGGGAATTCCCGTTATATCTCCAAATATTGCTTTTCGCATTCGTGCCATTTCCGGCTGCTAGCGTATAAGGATGGAAATCTTTATCACTTACATAATCTTTACGGAGACGGGCTGATCGGAAAAGCAGCTATTCACAGGATTTGGGGAACGCACTGCAATTATGGAAAACAACACAATGGACAGTAACTGGAGGGGACGGCTCCGTTTAACTACAGACATATATCATAATAACTAAACTACCTACCCCCCCCCGGAAACAGAGTTTCCGGGGGGCGTATTTCTATTCTCTTATGCTCTGCTCACTGCCATACCTGCGGCGTAAGCCGTTGCCCAGGCGATCTGCAGGTTGAAACCGCCGGTGTAGGCATCGCAGTCGACGATCTCTCCGGCAAAGTACAGCCCTGGTACGATCTTAGACTCCATGGTCTTAGGATCGATTTCAGCGACTTTAATGCCGCCACTGGTGATGATGGCCTCCGCCACCGGCCGTTTGCCGGTGATATCCAGTGAAAAGCTCTTCAGCAGCGTCACCAGTTCCCGGCGCTGCTGCTTTTTCAAAGCATTGGCCTGTAGGGTCGGGTCGATATTTAAGCGCCGCAGCACCACGGGGATCATGCTTCTGGGAAGCAGATCCGTCAGCGCGTTTTCCATGGATCGGTTTTGATACATGGAAAGGTCACGCAAAATGCGGCTGTCCAGCTTTTCTTCCTCCAGCGCCGGCTTTAAGTCCAGCACAAGGCGGCAGTTCTCCCCTTTTAAGTGGGCACTGGCGCTAAGCACGGTCGGCCCGGACACGCCAAAATGGGTAAAGAGCAATTCTCCAAAATCCTTATAAAGCAGCTTTCCCTTTTCGCTCAGCAGCTTCACGCCTACATTGCGCAGGCTCAGACCCTGCATATCCGGGCAATCGTTTCCAGCAATTTCCAGTGGCACCAAAGAACCCTCCGTGGGTGTCACTGTGTGCCCCAGCTCTCGGGCCATGGCATATCCATCCCCGGTAGAGCCGGTGGTGGGATAGCTCAGACCGCCGGTGGCTAAAATGACCCACCGGGTAGAAATGGTATCCTTTTCCGTCTGAACACCACAAACCGTACCGTTTTCCGTCAGAATGTGCTTGACCCGGGCTGTCTGCACCGTAACACGCTGCCGTCGCAGCTCATTTTGGAGGCTCTCCAGCACCGATTGAGATCGGTCTGTCACCGGGAATACCCGGTTGCCACGCTCGGTCTTTAATGCACAGCCGTGGCTTTCAAAAAACTCCATAACTTTCCCTGGAGGACAGGCAGCCATAGCACTGAATAGAAATCTTCCGTTCCGGGGCACATTTTGCAGTATTTCCTGATCTGTGCTGTTATTGGTCACATTGCACCGTCCCTTGCCGGTGATCAGCAGTTTTTTGCCCAACCGGTCATTGCGCTCCAGCAGCAGCACGCGGTTTCCGCTTTGTGCCGCCATGATAGCAGCAAACATTCCTGCCGGGCCGCCGCCGATTACGATTCCATCGTAGCTCATTTGGTGTCTCCCCGTTTTTCATAGACATTATATTCTTCCCAAATATGCTCCAATTCGCCGAAGGTTTTGGAAATTTCCTTTTCCCTTCTGGCTGCCAGTGCCACGACCAAAGCATTCACAACGCTTAAGGGTGCAACCAAGGAGTCCACCAGCGACACCATGTCACTTTTTGTCAGCAGCACATGGTCACAGTTCTGTCCCAAAGGAGAAAGATGGCTGTCTGTAACGCCGATAACCGTTGCACCGGTGCTTCGGCAATACCGGGCACCCTTGGCAGTGGATGTAGAATACCGGGGGAAGCTAAATGCCACCACCGCATCGCTGGCTTCAATGCCAACGATCTTTTCAAACATTTCGCTGCTGCCGGAAGCGGTCACGACCTGCACATTATCAAACATGTAATTGAGGTAATGGGCCAGGAAATTGGCCAAAGGTGCGGCAGAGCGCACACCGATAATATAGATTCGCCGGGCATTCAGGATTGCATCCACCGCAGCCTGAAACTCTTTGCGGTCAACGGTTTCCCCGGTCTGACGGAGCTTTTCCATGTCGGCCTGTAACACCATGGACAAAATATCCTGGTCACCGATGCGGTCATGGGCTACCTCGATCCGCTGTACCGAAGTCAGTCGGTTGACCACCATTTCCTGCATGGCCTTCTGCATACTGGGATACCCGTCAAAGCCCAACTCCACCGCAAAGCGAACAACCGTAGACTCTGAAACGCCCACAGTTTTTCCCAGGCGATTGGCTGTCATAAATGCAGCCTTATCATAAGATTCTATCAGATATTGGGCGATCCGCTTCTGTCCCTTGGAAAAGGATACGGCCTTGGTTTCCAGCAACGATAAAATATCCTGTTTCATTATGGCTCACCTCGTGGTTGTAATCTTTCATTTTATAGGTACATGATAACAGAACTGTTTCTGATTTGCAAGTAATTGAAAGAAAAATTGCAAAAAGACGAAGCCATTACAGCTTCGCCTTTTCTTCTTCTGTTAAGAAGCGCCATTTGCCCAGAGGCAGCTTGCCCAATGTCAGCGCCCCTTCCCGAATACGCTGCAGTCGGGTCACAGTCATTCCTGCACTATCGCACATTCTGCGCACCTGTCGGTTCCGGCCTTCATGGATGGTCACCTCGTAGCAGGCTGTGTCATTGGATGCCGAAAGCAGTTTCACCTTCGGCGGATGAATCTGATAGCCATCCAGCACAATAGGGCGTTTTAGCAGTTGCGTAGCCTCCGGGCGGTAGCCGGTGACCCACACCCGGTAGGTTTTTTCCACCTGATGCTTCGGGTGCATCATCGCATTTGCAAATTCACCGTCATTGGTAAGGATCAACAGCCCCTCAGAATCATAATCCAGACGCCCCACAGGGTATACTCGGGCAGTGCAGTCAGCCACCAGATCCGCAACCGTCCTGCGACCTTTTTCATCAGACAGCGTCGTCACATACCCTCTTGGTTTATTCAGCATGATGTACACGAGATCCTGCCGGGACGGAAGCGGTTTTCCGTCCAGGAGGATCTTATCGGTATCGGCATCAGCACTGTCACCCAGTGCGGCAATTTTTCCGTTGACACTGACACGGCCTGCCTTGATCCATTCCTCTGCCTTGCGGCGGGAAGTAATGCCCCGGGCAGACAGTATTTTCTGTAAACGCTCAGTCATGCATTCCCTCCAAACCATTTATCCCAAAAGTATTTTTTCTCAACTTTTTCCTGTTCCACAGTCTGTCCGTATACCACGGCGACTTTCCCTACGCAGTTGTCACCAATGCAGATATAGGCAAAACCTGCCTTTTCTCCCTGGACCACCGGCGCATAATCAAAGCCTGGCCCGGACAGAACGATCTGCACTTGCTCATCTTGCGCCAGCGGATATGCAAAATCCTCCGCAGCCAACAGCTGCACTCTTTGCGACTGTCCGCTGACCACTTCCGCAGTGCCAATACAATCTCCTAAAGAAATGATTTGTCGTATCGTATAGCGGGAGAATCCGTTTTCTAGCAGCGTTGCGTGGTCTACCCAATCGTTTCCGTCGTTGATCGTCACGCAGATCAGTCTGCGGCCGTTCCGGGTTGCACTGGAAACCAGGATCCTGCCCGCAGCTTTGGTAAAACCGGTCTTAACGCCGTCTGCACCTTCTACACGCCACAGCAGCTTATTATGGTTCTGCAGTTTTCGGTTGCCGACCCGAACAGACTTGGTCGATACCGTCTGATAAAAGATGGGATCGGTCATGGCATAGGCCGCAAGGGTTGCTAGATCTCTGGCGGTGGAATAGTGATTGGGGCTGTCCAGTCCATGGGGATTTTCAAAATGCGTACCTGTCAAACCGAGTTGATGGGCTTTATCGTTCATCAACTGAACGAACCCCTCCACCGTGCCGCCGCAGTAAATTGCCAGCGCCACTGCTGCGTCATTGCCGCTGTGGAGCATGAGTCCATACAGCAGTTCCTGGATTGTCAGCACTTCCCCTTCCTGCAAATACAAGGAGGAACCTTCAATTCCCACCGCTTCCTTGGGGATCTTCATACGATCCAGTACATTGCATTGCTGGCAGACCACCAGCGCTGTCATGATCTTGGTTGTACTGGCGATCAGCGAGCGGCTGTCCGCATCCTTTTGAAACAGAACCCTGCCGGTCTGAGCATCCCTCACAATGGCTTTCTGCGCAGAAACCGCTTTTGCATGGCACGGTAAAAACAGGACGGCGACCAAAACTGCAGCCGCCGTCCGCGTAAATGCTTTTTTCATTTTCTTCACCCGCGGATAGTTTTTCCGCAGGAAGAAAATTTATTCTTCGTTCTTCTTGGTTCTGGAATCGATGAATGCAGAAACCTTATCCAGAAGATCGGGGACCTGCTCCACGATGCGGTCAGCCGTCGTATTGGCAGGGGCTGCCACCGGCAGCATCCGCACGGAGCCTTCCTTAATGATCAGAAACGCAACGGGGGTCACCTTAATGCCGCCGCCTGCGCCGCCGCCAAAGGGATTTTCCTGCTTGTTGAGGTTACGGGACACATAATCGCTGCCACCGCCGCCAAAGCCGACGCTGACCTTGGAAATGGGAATAATGGTCACACCGCCTGCTGTGATCGGATCGCCGATAACAGAATTCACATCCACCATTTCACGGATCTTTGCAATGGTACTTTCCATCATATTGGGAAGATTCTGGCTCATTTTACCGCACCGCCTTTTCTTAATTTCATAATGGATAAAAATTCCCGAAGGACCCGGACGCCATACCGCGCTGCCAGTCCCAGCAGTCTTCCGACCGTGATCGTCAGATCCAGCCGGGCTATGATCCGGGTATCAGTCTCTTCAAAGTCACACTGGACCTGAAGATTTTTCTTTTTGATAACAAACAGCCTGTCCAGCTGAGGTTCCAGATTTCCCAACGCTGCCCAGGCGCGGCCATAATTGACCGCCAGATCGCAAGGGTCATCCCCTGCCAGGGTCAGCTTCATTTCCAGTCGGTTCACCCGGATCTTACGCCGGAAATCCACCAAAAACTCCAGAATCGTCTGGACAATGGGCAGAAAATCCGTCAGCTTGCCGCCTTTGGAAGTGCCCTGTGCTTTCCCTGCCTGTCCGGCTGGCTGGGCTTTTTCCTTTTTCTGCTTTTTCTTTTTGGACGCTGAAGATTTTTTCTTGGACGGAAATACCTGCAGCTTCACCGGCCCAAATATCAACCGGATCAAAGGTCCTGCTTCATCATAGATCGCACTGACACCCACCGGCAGTATCGCAAGCAGCACGATCACTGCAAGGGCGATCAGCCAGCCCATCAGCCTTCCTCCACCGGTGCCGGCTCCTCTTCAGGGATCGGCTCACCGAAGTTGACCTTCTCGATCTCCGGCAGTTCCTCCAACGAGGAAATACCAAAGGTACGCAAGAAGTCCGGCGTAGTCCTGTACTGAATGGGTCTGCCGGGAACATTGAGCCGTCCGGCCTCCTCGATCAGCTTCTTATTGAGCAGGGCACCCACCGAGTAGGAGCTGTCCACACCGCGGATCTGCTCCACCATCGCCTTGGTCGCCGGCTGATAGTACGCAATGATCGTCAGGGTCTCCAGCTGGGAGGACGACAGCTTGGGGGGCTTTCTGGTTTCCAGCGCCTTGGTCACAAATTCTGCCATTTCGCCGGAGGACACCATCTGGTAACCCTTTTCCAGCTTCATGATTCGGATACCTCTGCGCTCAAATGCCCAGGCATCCGCCATGGCATCTGCCGCTGCTATAATATCCTTTTCATCGGTTTCCAATACCGCAGCCAGCCGGGATACCTCGATCCGCTCACCGGCTGCAAACAAAATGGCCTCGATGGCTCTTTGCAATTCCGTTAATTCCATCAGGTCACTTCCTCCGTTTTCGCTTTTGTTTCATCTATCAGCCGCACATCCGGATTTTCTCCGTTGACATCGCCTTCCAAACACACCGTACCGGTCTTGCACATTTCCAGCACGGAAATAAAGGTAGCCACGATCTCCGAGCGGCTCTTATTGCCCTTAAACAGATTTTTCAGTTTCTCTACACCACGCAGGATCAATCTGCGCAGCAGCTCGCCGGTCTTCCGGGTCACAGGGTAGGGTTCTTTGCCAACGATACCCTTAAAATTCACCGTTGGCGGCGGCAAACGGCGCTGATTGCGCTCCGCGATCTCATCCAGCGCCCGTAAAAGATCCGCCGTTTCATGTTGATAACGGTAGGTCTGATCTTTGCGCAGCGGCTCCGGCTCTTTGGTGAACAAACACCGGCCAATCTCATTGCGAGGCTCCAGCCAGGAAATGGCAACACGGATCTGTTCGATGGCTTCCTTGCGCTGACGCTCGATCAAAGACTGACGCAGCAGATCCAGCTCACTTTCCGCTTCCGCCTGCTCCGCAGCAGACAGCAGCATCTTTGTCTTGATCAGCATCAGGTGGGACGCCATAGTGATGAACTCGCTGGCGATCTCCATATCCAGCCGCTTCATTTCATCCAGGTAAGCCAGATACTGCTCCAAAATGGCGGTGATGGACACGTCCTGGATCTCTATTTTATTTTTGCTCAATAGCAGAAAAATAACATCCAGAGGTCCTTCAAAGTCCTCCATTTGTTCCGTCCGGGTATGGACGATGCCCTCCAGGCGGTATTGCGGTTCTGTCATAACGGCTCCTTGCACAGTACTTACCCATGATAATTTCTGCTATTATAACACTATTTTTGTTATGGTGCAAGTCTTTCCCCAAAAATTGACAATTTCCGGAAAACGGTTGCTTTTTTCGTGCAAATGTGCTATAAAGATATTAGAAGAAATCAGGAGGGATGCATTATGGAAGAAAGACGCAATCGTTATAAGGATCTGGAACAGCTGATGACTGTTTTGCTCATCGCTACTGCTGTGGATTTTCTGCTGTTTCTCATATTTTCCGGTGTTGGTATCCTGTGGGTCAAAGTCGTTACGGCTATTTTTGCCATTTTGATGCCTCTTTTATCCCTGGCATTTCTGTATATTTCCCAGGAGCTTCTGCGCCAGCGCAGTTTATGGCTGACCACCGGCTTTGCATCGATCTTGGTATGCACCATCGTATCGCTAATCTGCAACTTCCCCAGTCCGGCCATCTGAAGACAACAATTTGACCCTCCCATCCGGGAGGGTCTTTTTTATATCTGGCTGCAGAACGTGCAGGAGCTTGTCAGCACAGAGCCATCGGCGTACACCGCGTGCTCCAAAATTCTGTGAAAACCGCTTTTTTCATGGGTGCGCAAAGAGGCCGCATTCCGCTTGGAAACATGGGAATAAACCTTCTGATTTCCGACCCACTCCAAAACCGAGCGGATCAGTTTGGACGCATAGCCCTTGTGGCGGTGTTCCGGGGCTGTCTCCAACGCTTCCAGAAGCAGTCCGTCCTGATAGGGCTCCAGCCGCAGAGCGCTGACATATTGCCCGTCTATCACCCACAGCGCATAGATCGCCCCCTCGGTGGTGAAGAAGCATTCCCGAAGATACTGGTAAAAATCCTGTTCCGCCCGGAGGATCTGCTGTCCCCGGGACAACTCCGGCCAAAGTTCGGCCCCGTTTTCCAGATTCCCCTCTTCATAGACCGCCATCAGCTGCCCAAAATCCAATTCATTCAGTTTTTCTGCGATCTTAAGCATAAGGATCCTCCCGTTGCACAGAATTCTTCTGCATCACTATATCATAGTATTTATCTTATCGCAACACAGATATTTCGTCAAAAAGTTCCGTTTTTCGTGTATATTCTCTATTCATTCAGTTTACATAAATACATAATTTTAGCCCTCTCTGGAAAGTTATTCACACTATCCACAGGTTTTTCCACAGGCTGTACCTGGCACTTGTCCCTGTCGAAATTGGTCAAATCCCGTCAAACTCCGGCTTTTTCAAATTATTCCTCGGGGCAGTTTCTTTTTCACCCGAAGTACAATTAATGATTATTCACAAATTGTATGTAATTACCCACAGGATGCAAAAAATACAGGAGCGGATTTTCGCCCCTGTATTTTCTATTAAATCGTCTCTCCCAAAATGGATTTTGTGGCATAAGCATTCAGTCTCATATCTGCCGTATTGTCTGCCAAAAATTCATAATAGCCCTGGGCACCGATCATCGCTGCGTTATCGCCGCAGAGGGAAAGCGGCGGCATATAAACCTGCGCTCCCAGCTTTTCCGCAGCCGCCAAAACATCCCGGCGGATCCGGGAATTGGCCGCCACACCGCCTGCAACAGCGATCTTCCGATAGCCAGTCTCTTCCAAGGCCCGGACAACTCTCGGCACCAGCGTATCCGATACCGCCGCGGAAAACGCCGCGCACAAACTGGGAATATCCAGTTCCTCTCCCACCTGCTGGGCATGGTGGATCAGATTCAGCGCCGCGGTCTTTAAACCGGAAAAACTCATATTATAGGGATTCTCGCCAGGCTTGCTCCGGGGAAGATCGTACTTCGTTTCGTCTCCCATGGCCGCAGCCTTGTCCAGTGCGGCGCCGCCGGGATAGGGCATACCCAAAACCCGGGCCACCTTATCAAAGGATTCACCGGCAGCATCATCCAAAGTGCCGCCAAGGATCTGCATATCAGTATAATCCTTCACATCGACGATCATGGTATGACCGCCGGACACCACCAGGCACAAAAACGGCGGCTTCAGCTCGGGGTATACGATATAATTCGCCGCAATATGCCCCCGGATGTGGTGGACAGGGATCAGCGGTTTGTTCATTGCCAGTGCAGCCGCTTTGGCAAAATTCACGCCCACCAGCACCGCACCGATAAGCCCCGGCGCATAGGTCACCGCCACGGCATCAATATCCTGCCGCGTCAGCCCGGTTTGCATAAGCGCCTGGTCTGCTAGTCCGTAAATCGCTTCGATATGCTTTCGCGATGCGATCTCCGGCACAACGCCGCCATAGATCCTGTGCAGCTCCACCTGGGATGCAATGCAGTCGCACAGCACTTCCCTGCCATCTTTAACGATGGCTACCGCAGTTTCGTCACAGGAAGATTCCACAGCCATAATATTCATATCTGCCACTCCTTTCGCAGGATCAGCGCGTCCTCTTTAGGATTGCGGTAATAATTAGGGCGTCGGCCCACTTCCATAAAGCCCAGCTTTTCATAAAGCCCAATGGCAGGAGCATTGGAAGCACGGACTTCCAGGGTCAGGCAGTGATTGCCTTTTTCTTTCAGTGCCGCTGCCAGCTGGGTCACCAGCCCTTGGGCGATTCTCTGCCGGCGATACGCAGGATGCACCGCCACATTCATCATATCCGACTCTCCGAGAACGCTTTGAGAACCGATATATCCGGCAACCGTATCCCCATCCAGCGCCACCAGCCAAAAAGACAGCTCGTTATCCAGCTCTGAAGAAATGCTTTTTTCGCTCCAGGGATCGGAAAAACAAAGCTTTTCCAGCTGCGCCACCTGACCGATGTGGGATGCGTTCATTTGCTCATATCGAATCATTTTGCATCAAACCAGCTCTTTCCGATTTTTGCCTCTGCCGTCAGAGGAACCTGCAAAGCCGCCACTTGCTCCATTTCCCGGCTGACCAGCGCCGCTACATCCGCAGCCATTTCCTCCGGGCATTCCACGATCAGTTCATCGTGTACCTGCAGCAGCAGTCTTGCCTGGGGATAATGGGCCGTCAGCGCCTTGTCCACCCGGATCATAGCCAGCTTAATGAGATCCGCCGCCGTCCCCTGGATGGGGGTATTCAGCGCAATACGCTCCGCACCCTGACGGATGTTGAAATTACTGGATTTCAGCTCCGGTATATACCGCTTGCGACCGTACAAGGTTTCTGTAAAGCCCTTTTCCCGGGCATCCGCAACCACTTTTTTCATATAATCCCGGACGCCCTGGTAATTGGCAAGATAACTATCGATATAGTCCTTGGCTTCGTACCGGCTGACGCCAATATCCTCCGCCAAAGAGAACTCAGAAATGCCGTAAACAATACCAAAGTTAACCGCCTTGGCATGGCGTCGCTGCAATGCGGTCACCTGCTCCGGTGCAACACCGAAAACCTGGGAAGCGGTAACCGTATGAATGTCCATGCCGCTTTTGAAGGCTTCCTGCATCACCGTATCACCGGCAATGTGCGCCAGCACCCGGAGTTCGATTTGGCTGTAGTCCGCGTCCACCAGGACGCAGCCTTCTTTCGGAACGAACATTTTCCGGATCTCCGCACCCAGATCGGTACGCACCGGAATATTCTGCAGGTTTGGATCTGTGGAAGAAAGCCGTCCTGTTGCCGTCACCAGATTTTGGAAGGTGGTGCGGATGCGCCCGTCCTCGCAGATCACATGAAGCAATCCGTCTGCATAGGTGGATTTCAGCTTTGTCAGCATCCGGTAATCCATAATCGCCGGAATGATGGGGTGTTTGTCCTTTAGCTTTTCCAGGACATCGGCGTTGGTGGAATAGCCGGTCTTGGTCTTCTTCACAGGGGGCAATCCCAGTTTGTCAAACAGCAGTTCTCCCAGCTGTTTGGTGGAATTGATATTGAAAACGCCCTCAGAATAGCTGTAGATCAGCTTTTCACACGCATCGATCCGCTCAGAAAGCATCGTGCCAAACTGCTCCAGCTGATTGCGGTCAATGGCGATGCCCTCTTTTTCCATACGGTACAGGACATCACACAGCGGCAGTTCGATCTCATAATAGAGCTTTTCCATGCCATTTTTGCGCAATTCTTCTTCCAGAACACTGCGCAAATTCCAGACCGCCTCCGCACAGGCAGCGGCATCGCCGTCATCAACAGAAACTCCTAAGAAATTGGTAGCCAGCTTGGACACCGGATAATCCGACTGGCTGGGATTGAGATCATAGGCAGCCAGAGCCGTATCAAACACCACGCCCGGAATTTCCACACCCATTTCGCTCAGGGTGTGCATAGTTGTCTTGCTGTCATGGCAGCAAAGCTTCTCTGCCGGAAGCAAAATTCCCATCTGGGCTTCCAGAGGTGTCAGCGCACAGACGCCGGTTTCCCAAGCCACGCCAATGGAGCCATCCTGTGCCACATATACCGCAAGGGAGTCTGCCTTTTCCGGCAGGGCATCTAACCGGGGCAGCGCAGCAATTTTCTTAATTTCCTGCTTCGGCGCATCCAGTTCTGCGCCCCGCAGACCATACTTATCGATGAGCTTCACAAACTCCAGCTTCTGGAACAACGCATACAGCGCAGATCTGTTATAGGGCTGGATGATTGCATCCTTTGGCTCGAAGTCAATGGGCGCTTCCGGACGGATCGTAGCCAGATCGTAGGAAAGATAGGCACTTTCCTTGCCGTTTTCCAGTTTTTCCCGGAGCTTAGGACGAATTGAAGCATCCGCCAGATTTTCATAAACACCATCCAAACTGCCGAATTTCAGCAGCAGCTCCGTGGCGGTCTTGGGACCAACACCGGCAACACCGGGAATATTATCAGAAGAATCGCCCATCAGTGCCTTTAAGTCCACCATTTTCTTCGGCTCAAAGCCATACTCTTCCCGGAATTTTTCTTCCGTGTACAGCGTCGCCGTGGTCTGCCCGGGCTTGGAGATCACCAGCTTGATGTGAACATTCTCATCGATCAGCTGCAAGCTGTCCCGGTCGCCCGTGACCACCACACATTCCCAACTGTTGTTGGAGCAGATCCTGCCAACCGTACCGATCACATCGTCCGCTTCCCAGCCCTGGAACTCATAAATGGGGATATTCATGGCCCGGAGCACATCCTTCATCACCGGCATCTGCTGTGCCAGTTCTTCCGGCATACCGTGACGAGTAGCCTTATAGCCATCGTATTTCAGATGCCGGAAAGTAGGCCCATGCAGATCAAAGGCAACGCAAACCGCATCCGGCTGTTCTTCTTTTTCCATTCGATCCAGGATATTCAAAAAACCGAAAATGGCATGGGTATAAAGCCCCTCCCGATTGGTCAGAGGCTTTACGCCGAAAAATGCCCGGTTAATGACGGAATTTCCGTCCAGGATCATTAATTTCATACTTTTCTCCACTTGGCACCCTGGGGCGTATCGATGATCTCGATGCCGCGGGCTTTCAGTTCATCACGGATCCGGTCAGCTTCAGCCCAGTTCTTTGCCTTCTTGGCTTCGGTACGGGCGGCAACCAGCGCATCGATCTCAGGATCGGCATTGGCAGCTTCTTCCTCCGCCTGCTTCTTCGCCAGCGTCTGTGCCGCGCTGATCAGATTCAAAGACAGAACAGTATCAAAATCCTTCAGCGCAGCCAGCTTGGTAGCATCGCTGCACTTGGCCTTCAACACATCGTAAAGAGCTGTAACTGCCAGAGACGTGTTCAAGTCACCCTTGAGCGCATTGGAGAATTTCTCCTTAAATGCTGTCAAAGCCGCCTCGTCCACATCGCTGCCCTCTTTCAGCGCAGCGATCTTGGCGATCAGCTTGTCATAGGCAACCACGGCGTTGTCCAGATTTTCCCAGGAGAACACCAGATTCCGGCGGTAGTGGCTCTGCAGGCAGAACAGCCGGTAAGCCATAGGGTCGTAACCCTTGCTCTCCAGCAGAGAAACCGTCAAAAACTCACCCTTGGATTTGGACATCTTGCCGGTATCGGTATTCAGATGGTGAACATGGAACCAGTAGTTACACCATTTGTGACCCAGATAGCTCTCGCTCTGGGCAATCTCATTGGTATGGTGAGGGAACGCATTGTCAATGCCGCCGGCGTGAATATCCAGATCCTCACCCAGATGCTTCATGGAAATGCAGGAGCACTCGATGTGCCAGCCGGGATAGCCCACGCCCCAGGGAGAATCCCATTTCAGCGCCTGGTCCTCAAACTTAGACTTGGTAAACCACAGAACGAAGTCATTCTTATTCTTCTTGTTGGTATCCTCTTCCACGCCCTCACGGACGCCGGTTGCCAGGTCTTCTTCGTCATGGTCATTGAAGACATAGTATTTATCCAGCGTAGAGGTATCGAAGTAAACATTGCCGCCCACAAAATATGCCTTGCCGGTATCCAGAAGCTTCTGCACCATTTCGATATAAGAATCGATGCAGTTGGTGGCAGGCTCCACCACATCCGGCCGCTTGATGTTCAGCTTGTCGCAGTCGGCAAAGAAAGCATCAGTATAGAACTTGGCAATGTCCATGACGGACTTATTTTCCCGCTTGGCGCCCTTGAGCATCTTATCCTCACCGGTGTCGGCGTCGCTTGCCAGATGCCCCACATCCGTGATATTCATAACGCGCTTGACATTGTAGCCTTCATAGCGCAGTGCCTTTTCCAGCACATCCTCCATGATATAGGTGCGCAGGTTGCCGATGTGGGCATAGTGATACACCGTCGGGCCGCAGGTGTACATCTTCACCACATCAGGATTGTTGGGCACAAAAAGTTCTTTCTTATGGGAAAGGGAATTATAAAGATACATATTTGGTTCCTCCATATGATAATTTACACATTTATGTTTCAATTTTGCTTTTCATGCATAGTCTTGCCAAAAGAGCTACCGCTCCAATACCAGGAACACATATCCAAAACAGGCTTTTAGGGCTATAGCCTGCATCCCGAAGGCGACGCACTGTCATAGCAGGCAATGTCAGTATCCACAAAACGCTGTACAGTCTAAACAGAATAAGCAATGGTGTGGTGGTTCTCAGAATCATTACCGAAAACACCGCGTCCAGCAGCATAATGGTGAAACCCAGCACCCAACAGGTCAGCATTGTCTTCCAGTAAGTCCACCTTTCTGTTCTGCCAGAAAAGTCAGCACAACACCGCCAGTATTTCTTAATCAGCCCCATCGTGCTCCTCCTAATAAAACAACCCGCCTCTTGTCCACAGGTACAAGAGGCGGGTAACTATTTACTCGCGGTTCCACTCTCATTTATAGCTTGATATGAAATTTATCGCTCCCGGACGCACTTTCACAGCACTCCCCTGCCCGGACTTCCACCACGCGTCCAAGCTCTCTGAAGGATCGATCTCTGTTACTCTTTCCGTTCTTCGCGATCAAACATATTTTACCATTTCGGTGCCTGGGTTGTCAACCGGAATTATGCACCCATAACTTCCTTTTGATACTGCTGTATACCCTTTGCAAGCAGTTCCATGGCCCGCTCCAGCTCGCTCTGACTGCGCACATAAGCAATACGCACTTCATTGATGCCCTTGCCGGGGGTTTCATAGAAAGGCGCACCGGGGGCAAACATGACGGTATCGCCGTTATCATCAAAGCTCTCCAGCAGCCAGCGTTGGAATTTGTCCGCATCATCCACAGGCAGGCTTGCCATCACATAGAAAGCACCCATAGGCTCTTCCACCATGACGCCGGGGATTTGCCGCAGTCTGGATACCACCAGATCACGGCGCTGCCGGTACTCTTCCTTAGATCTGCGATAAAAATCTTTATCCACGCTGTACAGTGCAGCAGCACCAACCTGGTCAATGGTAGCAACAGAAAGTCTGGACTGGCAGAACTTCAGCAGCGCACGCTGCAATTCCTTATTCTTGGTCACAACGCAGCCAACCCGTGCGCCACAGGCGGAGAACCGCTTGGACACGGAATCGATAATGACCAGATTCTCATCGATATCGTCAAATCTGGCCATGGTAGGCACGCCGAATTTATCGTCGTAACAGAATTCACGATACACCTCGTCGCAAATGAGGAACAGATCATGCTTCTTGGCAATATCCGCAATCATCCGCATTTCCTTCCGGGAAAGCACCACACCAGTGGGGTTTCCGGGATTGGTGATCAGAATGGCGCGGGTATTGCTGGTGATCAGGCTTTCGATGCGCTTGCGGTCAGCATAGTGGTAGCCTTCCTCCGGACAGGTGTGTAGCGCGCGGATCCGACCGCCGGCTGCATGGACGAAGGTAGTATAGTTGGGGTAATAAGGCTCCGGAATGATGACCTCAGTATAAGGATCCAGAATGCTCAGGCACGTCAGCAGCAGCGCTTCACTGCCGCCGGTGGTCACCAGCACATCATTGTTGCTCAGTTCCACACCCAGATCCCGATAATAGCTGCGAATGGCATTGATCAGCTCCGGTGCACCGGGAGATGCCTCATACGCCAGGGTCTTCAGGTCAAAACCGCGCACGGCATCAAAATACGCCTGGGGCGTCTGCAGATCCGGCTGGCCGATATTTAAGTGATAGATGGTCTTGCCATCCTTCTGTGCCTGTACCGCCAGAGGATGGAACTTACGCATAGGAGAGGGCTCACAACGGTTGGCATTGATGGAAATTTTCATATGTACCTCCCTTGGCAGGTTTTCCTGCCAGGCTTTGTTTGTATTCTTTGGTAAGATGGGCAAGCTCCGGGCTAAGCGCCGCCAGTGCGATCAAATTAGGAATGGCCATCAGACCATTGACAGTTTCCGAGAGCAGCCACACAGTACCGGTTTTCAGCACCGCGCCCAAAACCACCGTAACAGCTTGCAACAGCACAAATTTCTTCCACACGCCTGTGCCAAACAGAAACTGTGCACACCGGACGCCGTATAATCCCCAGCCCAAAACTGTTGCAATCGCAAAGCAGCACAACGCCAGCGCAATAAATATGGATGTCCAGCTGCCGGCAACTTCTGCGAATGCCTGGGCCGTCAGCGTGATGCCCACATCCTCCCCATAGGGAACGATCACACCGCTGACCAGGATCACCAGCGCCGTCACCGTACAGATCACGATGGTATCCAGAAACACTTCCATGATCCCCATCAGCCCCTGCTCTGCAGGATGACTGACCTTGGCAGATGCATGGGCGATGGATGCTGTACCCATGCCGGCCTCATTGGTAAAAACCCCACGGGAAACCCCGACCCGAAGCACGGAAAATGCCGATCCGACCACACCTCCGGTCACTGCCCGGGGCGAAAATGCCCCCTGAAAAATAGAAATAAATGCATCATCCAGGTAATTGGCTCTGGCGATCAGCACGATTATGCCCAAGAGAATGTACGCTGCAGAAGCAAAGGGAACTAATCTTTCTGCCACTTTGCCGATCCGGCGCATACCGCCCAACAGCATGGAAGCTATCAAAACCGCAAGCAAAACGCCCATCAGCAGATTTCCAAGCCTGGTTTCCTGCCCGCCGAAGGCGATGATCGCCTCATTGATACCGCCGACCACTGCATTGACCTGCGTAGCATTGCCAACACCGAAGGCGGCAACCACGCCGAAAAAGCTATAGAGCACAGCAAGCCACTGCCACTTTTTTCCCATTCCGCCGCGAATCATGTACATAGGGCCCCCAACGAAGTCACCGTTGGGATCCTTCACACGGCATCGTACCGCAAGAGTCGCCTCCGCAAATTTGGTAGCCATGCCGATCCAGCCGCAGACCCACATCCAAAAAACAGCTCCGGGGCCGCCGATGGCAATGGCGCCAGCCACACCGGCTAAGTTACCGGTGCCTACCGTTGCTGCCAGTGCTGTACACAGGGCCTGAAACGCAGATACCGTGCCGTCCTCACTTTTTCCGCCACGCAAACGGTCAAAAAACAGCCCAACGGCTCTGGGAAACAGTCGGATCTGGACAAAGCCTGTCCGAACTGTCAGATAAATGCCGACTCCCAAAATCAGGATCAGCGCCGGGATCCCCCAGACAAATTCGTTTAGCATCTGCAGAATCTTGGTCATAATGTCCTCCTAGAATACCACTTTTTTATTCATATTGCAAGATGAATATGCCAAAAACCATAAAAAAGCAGTTTCTTCCTTGGAAGAAACTGCTTTTGTGTTATTCCCAATTAGCCCATATATCCGGGCAGTAGCCCACAGTGGCTTGTTTTCCATTTCGCACAATAGGCGTTTTAATGATCTCCGGATGATCGAAAACCTTGTCTTCTTTGGCGGTTTTGTCATCCATGTACTTAAGCAGCGTCACCTCAGGTGACTTACTGTCCCAGTCGATCAGATTGTCGATACCGCCCACCGCCCGGAGCACGCTGTCAAATTCCTTGCCAGACAAACCGAACCGCAGAAGATCAACGCTTTGGTATTTGATCCTGCGTTCTTTGAAATACCGCTCTGCTTTTTTGGTGTCAAAGCATTTGCTTTTGCCAAAGATTTGAATGTTCAATACCTCACCTCCGTCAGGCACAGGCCCTGAGCCGGAACCAGATGCCCGGCCGCTTCCCTTTTTGCCCCGAACAAGTCAGGAATACTGTCCGGGTGGCGTTGACCAAGACCCACTTCGAT
>JAGBEM010000155.1 GCA_017936985.1 Oscillospiraceae bacterium | reverse complement strand
TTGAGATAGGACTTTTCCGATGGTGTCATACCACCCATCAGTTCCATATCCTCGGTGGTTTCCTCTTCCATGACGTCCATGGCGTCATCAAAGGTAACAATGCCCACCATCCGGTTTTCTCCGTCCACCACCGGCAGTGCCAGGAAATTATAGTGGCTGAACATTCGGGCCACTTCTTCCTGGTCGGTATGGGTGGAAACAGAGATCAGATTGGTTGACATAATATCTTTGATCAGAATCTCATCATTTTCCGCCAGCAGCAGCTCCTTGACGGTAACGATGCCGATCAGCACCCGATCCCGGGTCACATAGCAGGTGTAGATGGTCTCCTTGTCCACACCCTGCCGGCGGATCCGCAAAATCGCCTCTCCCACCGTCATATCCGGCCGCAGGGAAACATATTCGGTAGTCATCCAGCTGCCTGCGGAATTTTCCGGATATCGCAGGATCTGGTTGATGGAGCGGCGCATTTCCGGGTCTGCCTGTTTTAAGATCCGCTTGACCACATTGGCCGGCATTTCTTCCACCAGATCCGCCGCATCATCCACATACAGCTCGTCTACGATCTGCTTCAGCTCATTATCAGAAAAGGAACGGATCAGCAGCTCCTGCATATCCGGATCCATTTCCACAAAACTTTCTGCCGCCTGTTCTTTGGGCAACAGACGGAACAGCAGCGGAATACTTTCCTCCTGCACCTGCAGAAAAAGCTCGGCAATATCGCTGGGATTCATCACCAGCAGAATATCCCGCAGCGCTGCGTACTTCTTCTCCTCCAGCATTTTGAGGAGCGCTTTTTCCACGATCTCAAATCGTTCTGCCATGGTGTATTACCTCCTTTTTGTTTTACAGGAAGGCATTATACACCGGTCAAATCTACGGGCACACCATGGTGCCGCGCCTACTTCGACCGGGTATATTGCCGCTTGTGCCGGATTCCATGGTGTTCCCCCCTTTTGAAAGATTTCTTCCATTATTTTACGTCTGCAAAACGCACTTGTCAACCTTGACGAGTCAGCAGATCTGCCGTAAAATAATCCCGCAATGTTCGTCTTTGAAAGGACATTTTTCTGTGTGCTTTGTAGGTTTATTCCACGATATTTATCTTTTTATCGACATCAGTTGTGGAAATTGACAGAAAGTCAATGGATATTTTAGCCATTTTAGCTCTTTCTTAATCAGCAAAAATGTGTTATGCTATACATGGATTTATATCAGTCATCATCCAAGCAAACTGATCTACAACAAGTAAGGAGCTGTCAACATGTATTTCCAGAAGAAACGCTGTATCGCAATGCTGCTGGCCGGTGGCCAGGGCAGCCGTCTGAAGGTTCTGACCGAGAACACCGCAAAGCCCGCCGTTCCCTTTGGCGGCAAGTACCGCATCATCGACTTCCCCCTAAGTAACTGCGTCAACTCCGGGATCGATACCGTGGGTATTTTGACCCAGTATCAGCCGTTGGAGCTGAATGAGTACATCGGCAACGGTCAGCCCTGGGGCTTGAACAAGACCCACAGCTGTGCCCAAGTCCTGCCCCCCTACGAGCGGCACGACAAAAAGAGCGGCTGGTATAAGGGCACCGCCAACGCCATCTACCAGAACATCGACTTTATCGAGCGTTTCGACCCGGAATATGTGGTAGTCCTGGGCGGTGACCACATCTATAAGATGGATTACTCCGCCATGGTGGACTACCATGTGAAAAACGGCGCATCCTGCACCATCGCTGTCCGGAACGTTTCCCTGGAGGAAGCCACCCGGTTCGGCATCATGAACACCAACCCCGACAACTCCGTTTATGAATTTGAAGAGAAGCCTGCCAAGCCCAAGTCCACCAAGGCCTCCATGGGCATCTATGTGTTCAACTGGCAGACCCTTCGGGAGTTCCTCATTGCCGACGAGGAAGACCCCAATTCCTCCAACGACTTCGGCAAGAACATCATCCCCAATCTTTTAAATTCCGGCCACAAGCTGATGGCTTACGAATTTGACGGCTACTGGATGGACGTGGGTACGATCCAGTCTCTGTGGGAAGCCAATATGGACGTGCTGGGTAAGGAGCCTGTGTTCGACCTGCGGGGCGGCAAGAACTCCACCATCTACGCCCGGAACAACGCCCTGCCCTCTTCCTACATTGACGAAAATGCCAAGGTCATCAACTGCTTCGTTGCCGAGGGCAGCGAGGTCTACGGTACCGTCCGGCACAGTGTTATTTCCGTAGGCTGCACCATCGGCGAAGATGCCCTGGTGGAGGACAGCGTGGTAATGCCCGGTGTCGTGATCGAGCCCGGCGCCATCGTCCGCCATGCCATTCTGGGTGAGAACAGCCGCGTGGGCCGCAACGCCGTAGTCGGCGGCGCATTCAAGCCCAAGGACAAGAAGAAGATCAGCGTCACCTCCAAGGGTGCCGTTGTGGAAGATAACACCGTGCTTCTGCCCGGTGAAATGCTGTAAGGAGGGAAAATGCTATGAATGTAATGGGTATCATCTTCGCCAATGACGGTTCTCTGGGCGATCTGACCAACAAGCGTACCATGGCCAGCCTTCCCTTTGGCGGCCGCTACCGCCAGGTAGACTTTGCCCTGTCCAATCTGTCCGCAGCCGGTGTCCGGCATATCGGTATCATTTCCCGACATCATTACCAGTCGCTCATTAACCATGTGGGCGCTGGTGAAGAATGGGGTCTTGAGCTGGAAGAGGGCGGTCTGGAATTTTTGACTCCCTACGCCATGTCTGCCACCGACAGCTATCGGGGCAAGCTGGAATCTCTGCATTCTGCCATGGCATTTTTGACCTACGGCAGCGAAGACGAATATGTGATCATGACCGACTCCGCAATTCTTAGCAACATCGACATGAAGGATGTGCTTGAAGATCATATTAAAAGTGGCAAGGACATCACTGTCGTCACCAAGACCGGCATCGCCAACGGTGTCAAGCAGCTGGACCTGGCTGTGAAGCTGGACAAGAAGGGCGAAGTGGAAGACATCGCTGTAGACTATGCCGCCCCCGCAGAATACCTGGCTTCCATGGACATTTTTGTGCTGAGTAAGAAGTGGCTGGTCCAGCAGGTTCGGGAACATATCGCCCGGAATCTGTTCCACATGGACCGGGATCTGGTCCTGGGTCTGTGGCAAAAAGGACAATTGAGCATCAATGTGTACCAGTTCCCCGGCGTTGCCATGTACAACGAAACCATCGAAGAGTATTTCCACAACAGCATGGCGCTCATCGACACCAAGACCCGCCACGACCTGTTCGGCTACAACCATCCTGTCTATACCCGTGTCCGGGACCGGGTTCCCAGCTACTACGGCGAAGACTGCGAAGTGGAAAACTGTGTGCTGGCTGACGGCTGCATGATCGAAGGCGAAGTGGAAGATTCCGTCTTGTTCCGCAATGTTACCGTATGTGCCGGCGCGGAAGTGGAAAACTGCGTGATCATGAATGACGCTGTTATCGGCGAGGGCGCAGAGCTTAAGTATGTGATCCTGGACAAGGATGTTACTGTCCGTCCCGGTGCCAAGCTCTTTGGCACCAAAAACAACCCTGTTATTATCAAAAGAGGAGAAACCGTATGAGAATAGCCGTCCTTGCTTCCGAGGGCGCGCCCTACGCCAAATCCGGCGGTCTGGGCGATGTGATGGAAGCGCTCCCTGCTGCCCTTGCCCGGATCCCCGGCAATGAGGTAGTTCTCATTCTTCCCTATTACAAAAAGATCAAGGAAAACCCCAAGTACGAGACGGAGCTGATCGTGCAATACGAAGTCCAGCTGGGTTGGCGGCGGCAGTACGCCGGACTCATGGCTCTGAAGGGCCGCACCGACGGTGTCCAGGTCTACTTCATCGACAATGACTACTATTTCGGCGCACGCCCTGGTGCCATCTACGGCGATATGGACGACAGCGAGCGCTACGCTTACTTCTCCAAGGCCTGCCTGGATGCTCTGTCTCATATCGAGTATATCCCCGATGTGATCCAGTGCAACGACTGGCAGACCGCCATGGTGCCCACCTACCTGCGCACCATGTATCGGGAGCAGTTTCCCGACACCAAATGTATGTACACCATCCACAACATCGAGTATCAGGGCTGGGCAAATGCCGGCTTCTTCGATGATGTGCTGGGTCTTCCCTGGGATTACCGGGGCTTAATGGACATGAACGGCTCTGTGAACATGATGAAGGGCGCTATCGAGACTGCCGACATGGTCACCACCGTTTCCGAGACCTACTCCCGGGAGCTGATGTATCCCTATTTTGCCCACGGTCTGGACGGCATCATTTCTGATGCCAGCTGGAAGCTGACCGGCATCACCAACGGTATCGACGTAGGCACCTTTAATCCGGAAACGGACCCTGCGCTGCCTGCCCACTATAACGCAGACACTTTCCTGGAGGGCAAGGCCGCCTGTAAGGCCGCGCTGCAGCAGGAAGTGGGTCTGCCTGTGAAGCCGGATACGCCCTTGATGGTCATGGTCACCCGTCTGGCCGGACACAAGGGTCTGGATCTTCTGTGCTATATCGCCCGCAGACTCCTGTGGGAGGAGGATTGCCAGCTGCTGATCTTGGGCACCGGCGAGCCTCAGTTTGAGCAGTTCTTTAAGGATCTGGCAGCAGAATACCCGGAGCAGGTAGCCGCCAAGATCACCTTTGACCTGGGGCTGGCTTCCCGGATCTACGCTGGCGGTGACATCTATCTGATGCCCTCCAAGTCCGAGCCCTGCGGCCTGAGCCAGATGAACGCCATGCGCTACGGCACAGTGCCCGTAGTCCACGCCACCGGCGGCCTGAAGGACACTGTTCCCCCGGCAGACGAATTTGGCAAGAACGGCCTGGGTTTCACCTTCCAGAGCTACAATGGCGACGATTTCCTTGCTTCCGTCAAGCGCTGCCTGAACCTGTACCACAATGACAGGGACGGTTTCCGCAGCCTGCAGTACAAGGATATGTGCCAGGACTTCAGCTGGAACAAACCGGCAGGCCGGTACATGGACCTGTTCCGCCAGATGAAGGGTTGGTAAATAACGCTTTGAGCCGCACCTGGGTGGGTGCGGCTCTTTGCGCTTATTCGTCGTAATTCTTGGGAACAGGCGTGATCACCGGTGTGCCGTCCCGGTTCAGCAGGGGCGTAACGCCGCCGCCATAGCTGCCTGCAGCATACAGATAGTTAACGCCAGTCTCTTTGTCCACCAAGATGTAGGTAGCCGGGCCGGAAAATCCGCCACCGTCAGAATATACCTTGATGAACCGCTTTTCCTTCTTGGACATGATTACTTCACGCCTTCCACAAGACCGTTGGCCATACCAACCAGACCCTGCATTTCGGAAGGAATGATGATCTTTGTGGCCTTGCCGTCAGCAACCTTCTCCATAGCCTGGATGGCCTTCAGCTTCACGACCTGCTCGTTGGGAGCCTTCTCGTTCAGCATTTCCAGAGAGTCGGCCAGCGCCTGCTGGACCTTACGGATGGCTTCAGCCTCACCGTCTGCCTTCAGGATAGCAGCCTGCTTCTCGGCTTCTGCCTTCAGAATAGCAGCCTGCTTCTCAGCATCCGCACGCAGAATAGCGGATTCCCGCTCACCTTCCGCGATCAGGATCGCAGACTTTTTCTGGCCTTCGGCCTGCAGGATGGCCTGACGGCGGTCACGCTCAGCCTTCATCTGCTTTTCCATGGAGCTCTGAATGTCGGCAGGGGGCAGAATATTTTTCAGCTCCACGCGGTTGACCTTGATGCCCCAGGGGTCGGTGGCTTCATCCAGGATGGCACGCATCTTGGTGTTGACCACGTCACGGGAAGTCAGGGTCTGGTCCAGTTCCAGATCGCCAATGATGTTACGCAGGGTGGTGGCAGTCAGTGTCTCCATAGCGGCCATGGGCTGCTCAACGCCGTAGGCGTACAGCTTGGGGTCGGTGATCTGGAAATACACGACAGTGTCGATCTGCATGGTAACGTTATCCTTGGTGATAACGGGCTGAGGGGGATAATCCAGCACCTGCTCTTTCAGGCTGACCCGACGGGCAATGCGGTCAATAAAGGGGATCTTGAAGTGCAGGCCCACGCCCCAAACGCTCTGGAACGCACCCAGACGCTCGATGACATATGCCCGGGACTGCTGTACAACAGCAATGTTGGAAATGATGATCACGAACAACAAAATTACAATCGCACCAATAACAAACGGCATAACAGTTTCCTCCTTAAATATTTATACGTTTATTTCTTCTTTTACTTCGGACACAAAGGCCTTGACGCCCTCGATCCGGTCGACGCGAACCAGCGTTCCCTTGGCAATGGGCTTGCCGCCGGTACTTCTGGCTGTCCAGTACATACCGCCCAGCTTAACCTGTCCTGTAGCGCTGAGATTATCCACATCATCTGTGACATAACCCTCTGTGCCGATAACACTGTCCACATTGGTCTTTGTCAGGCGGGGCTTCAGGAATTTCTTCACAAAAGGCCAAAGCGCCGCCAGCAGCGCACCGGATACCACCGCGAACACCGTCACCTGCAGCCAGATCTGACCTCCCAGCATAGCGGTTGCAGCCGCCGCCAGAGCGCCTACCGCAAACCATATGGAAACCAGATGGATCGGACAAGCTGCCTCCAGAATGATAAAACCGATCAGCAGCACCAGCCAAACAATCGTTGCCATATCCATTACCTCCTTTTTGGCTTTTGTTTGGTTTGTGAGTATAGAATACCAAAAAATCATAGCGCCGTCAATTGACGATATGCTCAAAAATGGCACTAAATCACCACCTAATTCATGTTTTTACCTCGAAATCGAAGAAAAACCGAATTTTAGCCACAAAAATTAGAACAATTACCTGTTTTGCGGCTGTTTGCCGGGATTTTTGTGGTCGTTTGATGCATCTTTGTGGTCATGTGACCATTTTAATAGAGCTTGATTTCACCCGGTTTATACCCCATTTTCCGTTAATTTCAGAACTTTCTAAAATATTTTACTCTGATTTTTGTGAAATATTTTCGGCGAATCTCCAAGTTTTTCAATAAATTTTGTATTCTCCACAGCGTTGACATTGGTGCGCCTGCGTGGTACAATGGGGCAAAGGAGGGCTGATCCATGAAACGCTACTTCGCCATGATTTTGTGCGCTGCCCTTCTGCTGAGCTGTTTCGGCTGCAGCACACAGGTCAAGGATATTACCTGTGATGACGTCATCGCCGCCTACGAAAAGGCCGGCTATGAAGTGTTCCATAAGGACGAGTCTTACGAGGAAAACGGTGTCTGCTATGTCAGAGCAGACGATCCCAAGTCCGACGACTACATCTACTTTGAATTTTTCGAGGATGCCGAAAGCGCCGAAGCCTACGCCGAGAGCCGGCGGTGGAATGTAGTCCTGTGGCTGTTTTCCGTGATCTACTCCGATCCCACTTGGCTCACTACCAAGACCTATGGCAACATCGAATACGAGTATGACAACGATAACCTGATAAAGCCTTTTAACGAACTGATCAAGTAAATATGCGGATGTGGTGGAATTGGTAGACTCATTGGATTTAGGTTCCAACGCGCGAGCGTGCAGGTTCGAGTCCTGTCATCCGCACCACAAGAAAAACGGCAATCTATTTCGGTAGATTGCCGTTTTTCTTGTACCTTCCAAACACGTAAAGAAGAGAGCTATCGAATATTTCAGCGAAAGCTCACCGCGATACGTCGCTTTGAGGTGCATTGATCTGATCTACAAGAAAATCAAAGAAATCCTCTGCGTATTGAGAACTTGGCGTACGCTCGTGAAGCTCGATAATAAGCTCGCGTTTACAAACAGGATTTGTGATCGGCAGAAGAACAATATCTTGAATGGCAAGTGATCCCCAGGAATACTCCGGCCAAAAAGCAATACCTGTTCCTGTACTGATAATATTTTGGACGGCACCCGGCGAGTCGGATTCAAACAAGATCTTCGGATAAAAGCCAGCCATCGAACAGAATTTATTGCAGATCACACCAAACAGCCGCGAATTGGATAGCATAACAAAGCTATCGTCCTTGACTGCCGTCAGATCAATTGAAGGATAGGATGCATACTCAGAACCGCTCGGCACAGCAAGGAAGATATTCTCTTCCTTGACGCAACGCTTTTTCGGATTCCCGGAAGGAGCTTCGTTAAGCCCATTTGTAGAGATAATGATATCGCAGTCATATTTTAAGGCACTCTGTTCGAAGTCAAAGATAACATCCGGATGGTCCTTGCGATAGTTCACGATTGCGTTGATTACAAATGTGGATGCAGCAAGAATGTTGAGCTTCACCGTTTTGTTTACCTGGTTTTTCATCTGCTCAATTTCCAGCGGGATACTATCTATATCCGGCAGAAGCGTATCAAGCCGTTTCTTCAGGTGCTCGCCAAACTCAGTCAGAAAAATGTTTCTGCCTCGTTTCACGAAAAGCGCAACACCAAGCTCGTTCTCAAGAGATCGAATCGCCTGGGTCAGTGCCGGTTGCGCAATCTTGATGTATTCCGCCGCTTTGGTCATATGCTGAAACTTGGCGACCGTATGAAAATATCTCAATTTTTGAAGTTCCATAACGCCCTCGCAATCTATAACAGAATATTATCGATCTTATAATAATTATATATTTTACTTTAGGACTTGTCAAATGTATACTACTGTGCAAGGAAAGAAAAAACACCGTCACAGAAAGGAATAAGTTATGCAACAAATATTTGAAATGGTCATGCTGGTCTGCTTTGGCTTGTCTTGGCCGATCTCCGTTTACAAGAGCTTAACCTCCCACTCAACACAAGGAAAGAGTCTTGTTTTTATGATCGCCATTATCATCGGCTATAT
>JAGBEM010000154.1 GCA_017936985.1 Oscillospiraceae bacterium | reverse complement strand
TTGCCGGGCTTTTCATGGAGACGGTTGCCATAGGTGGATTCCAGAACAAGGTAGTCCGTTTCTTCCACCGGCAAAGGATCCTTGATCAGTGGCTGATCGGTGTTGCCCACATCACCGCTGAACACAATTTTCTTTGTAACACCGTCCTCGGTCAGCCACAGTTCAATACAGGCAGAGCCCAGCAGGTGTCCAATATCGGAAAAGCGGACAACGATGCCTTCTTCCGCCTGGATCACCTGACCGTATTCGCAGGGACGAAAACGGGAGATAGCACCGATTGCATCTGCCATTGTATAGACTGGCGTAACCAAATCATCACCGGCACGCTGCGCTTTCCGGTTCTGCCACTCCGCTTCGGATTCCTGAATGTGGGCAGAATCCCGCAGCATAATGTTACAAAGGTCACAAGTGGTGGAGGTTGCATAAATACTGCCCCGGAAACCGTCCTTATATAACTTCGGTAACATACCGGAATGGTCAATGTGGGCGTGTGTCAGAAAGACCGCTTCAATAGTATTGGCCGGTACCGGAATTGGAACATTTTCAAAAACATCGATGCCCTGTTCCATACCGCAGTCCACCAGGTACTTCTTGCCGCACACTTCCAACAATGTACAACTGCCTGTTACCTCATGGGTTGCTCCGATAAATTGAATTTTCATAGAGGTTCACCCCTTTCATATTTATTATATCAAAACACAGATAACTTTTGAAGATAAAGTGTAAATAATCAACGGACCACCTCAAACCCAAGGTGGTCCGTGTAACTTTTCTTATTCCACCTTCAGCATCCGGTAGCCGATACCGATATGGGTCTGGATGTACTGAGTGTCAGGATCCTTTTCGATTTTCTTACGCAAGGTTGCCATATGCACCCGCAAAGATGCCATATCACTCTCCCAGGAGCTGCCCCAGATCTTATTGGTCAGATAGGTGTGGGTCAGCACTTTTCCGGCATCCTTTGCAAGCAAGCACAGAAGCTTGTACTCCGTGGGCGTCAGCTTCAGCTCATCACCGTTTAAGGAAGCACAGCCTGCGGCGTAATCCACCGTCAATTTACCGTTGTGGAACACAGAATCACCGGGCTTGCTCTCAATTGTTGCAATTCGGCGTTGCGCGACCCGGAGACGAGCCAGCAGTTCCGTAACAGAAAATGGCTTTGTCAGATAATCGTCAGCACCTGCATCCAATGCGGCAACCTTGTCCCCATCCTCGCTCCGGGCAGAGATAACGATAATGGGCATCTGAGACCAGGGACGGATGCGCTTGATAACCTCCACACCATCTAAATCCGGCAAGCCCAGATCCAGGAACACAATATCCGGCTGCTGGGTGGTTGCTGCTGCAATGGCTGCTTCACCGGTGGGGGCTGTTATGTAGGCGTAATTATTAGATTTTAAGGTAGTGGTGATCAGGTTGCGGACAGTAGAATCGTCCTCCACCACTAGGATCTTTGGACTATTCATGGACTTCCACCTCCCCGGATGGAATGGTAAATGTAAAGACTGTACCCATTGGCGTGTTGTCGGACACAGTGATCTCCCCGCCATGGGCCGTAATGATGGACTTGCAAAGGCTTAATCCCAGGCCCAAGCTTCTGCGGCAGTCAGCAATGGGATTGCTGCCGCTGTAGAACATCTGGAACACCTTTTCCTTTTCGCTGTCCGGAATACCAGCGCCGTTATCAGCTACAGAGATCTCGGTGTGTTGCTCGTTCTGCTTTGTGGTGATGGTAATATGTGAGCCGGCAGGTGTATACTTGATGGCGTTGTCCACCAAATTGATAATGACCTGGATAATCAGCCGAGCATCACATCTGGCAAGGAGCAGCTCGTTTTCGTGATGAACGGTAACGGTATGCTCCGTCTGCTTTCTGCTGATGTGCTGTAAAGCTTCCGTGACGATCTCTTCTACCAGATGAGGCTGCTTTTGAAGTCGCATCCTGCCTTCTTCGATCTTGGTGACCGCCAGCAAATTCTCCACCAAATTCGTCAGCCAAGCAGAATCGTCATAGATATCTCCGCACATCTGCCGAATGGTATCGCTGTCCAGTTTTTCCAAACCCGAAAGCAGCATGCCGGCATTGCCGGATATGGAGGTCAGCGGTGTGCGCAGATCGTGTGAAATGGAACGCAACAGGTTGGCGCGAAGCTTTTCGTTCTCCGCCTGCAGCTTAGCCGCTTCCGTTTCCTTGGCATTTCTGCTGTTCTCCAGTGTTAAGGCACACTCGCCAAGGATGGACAGCAACACACTGTTCTCAAATGCTTCCAGAGGTTCCGCGCCCTCAATAATGACCGTTCCATAGATTCGGTCCTGGACCTTGATGGGATATCTCTGAGTGTCTTTATTGGTACTGGCGACAACACCGGGCAGCACAGATGCCGTTCTGCCCAGCAGCTTAGATACCTGTGTGCGGCAAACCGATAAAACTTCCTCATCTGTCTGTGCTTTCTGCAAAAACTGATTGGTTTCCAGCAGCAGGTTGGTGCGGTAGGCTGCCTGGGTGGATTGCTTTGTCTGTCCTTTCATCCGGTCTGTCATCGTACCGACTGTCAAAGACGCAATGAGCAT
>JAGBEM010000153.1 GCA_017936985.1 Oscillospiraceae bacterium | reverse complement strand
GACCCCGGTGGTTATATTCTTCCGATTGGAAAGGTCTTGGCGGATAGGTGGCGAGATCGGGATCTGCAGGAAAATCCGGGTGATTTACCTTGGTTTTACAGATGGGACAAATGGCCTGTCCCGTGGAAAGCTTGATTCCGCAGTTAATACAGTACATAAGGTTCTCCTTTGGGTCGGGTGTTGCTTTCGGCACAGGGACGGATCCCCAGATCCTTCAGCACACGGTACAGTGCCTGTTCCAGAATAGGCGGTTCTACATTACGGATCAAATTGACATACATCTTGCCGCCGTAGGTCAGAGCGCCGATATTATAGGGGCTTTGGGCTTGTGTGCCGATGACGAAGTCCATCCGCGTTACATACCGGGAAAACTCGGTTGGTACCTGTACGATGCCCAGATTGGAAAAGCTGAAGCAGGCTTTGCGCTCGCCTACAGCATCGAAGATGGCTTTCATCACGATGTTTTTGACAAATAGTGGCATTGCCCGGAGCGCAAGGGGCTTTTCGTCGCCCACATTCTTTGCCATCAGCGCCGCCATGTTCTTGGGCGTGATCATGAACTTCATCTGGTGGTGGACCAGCTGGCAAATCTCGGGGAAGGTGTATTCGCCTAAGCGTGGGTCTATGCCGGGGTTGGCGTAGAGCATGAAATTGCGAAGGCTTTTCGATGGGAACATTTTTCGCAGATTGACCGGGATGGTGATATTGATCTGCTGATGGTGCCGGGGGTTACGGACCGTCTTATCCTGAATACTGATGGCGGCACTGAGCAAAACCGCGGCAAAATAAGCGGTGACGGTGACACCCTGCTCCTGGGCCCGGCGGTGCATATCCTCTGCATCGAAAAGGAAGGTGGTATTGGTGCGGTAGCCATCCGGCTCCCGCTTTTCCAGGATCCGGAAGGAATCCGGGCCGTTACGGGAGGCTTTTCGGGGACCTGCGTATTTCTGAAAGCTGTCCTCCAGCTCCTCTTTTTTGGGGGCTTCCCGGGGATCCAGAATACCTTCACTGTAAGGAACGCAGACACCGTATTTGCGCAAAATATACTCTGCGATCAGTGTCTTCACAAAGACCAGTCCGCCGTTGCCGTCGGTAACCGCGTGGAAAAATTCCACAGCTGCACGGTTGCGGTGAACCAGCACCCGGATGGCACATTTGCGAATATCGTCAAAGGGCATTCGGGAAAGGGGATAGGGCTTTTCGTCCTGGATCTGGGGAGCCTGGGGGACTTCTTCAATGTAATACCAGAAAAAACCCGGCTTGATGCACACCGCAATGGACGGGAAACGCTTGACCACATGATCCAGCGCTTCCTGCAAGCAGTGAGTGTCGATGTCTTCTGTCAGGGTCGCGCTGATGCGGAAGACATTGCTCCAGTTTCTGCGACGGGAGGCAGGGAATATCTTGGCGGCATTATCCAGTGCCATCCAGCGTAATTTTTTCATAAAAACCTCATTTCGGGGTTATCTGTTTTTCCAGGACAGGATCTGACGGATGCCACTGATCAGGGCATCCATATCTGCTTGTGTGGTATCCCGGCTTAGAGAGATCCGGAAGGAGCTGTCCATGACATCGGGGGGCAGCTGCATGGCTGTCAAGGTGTGGCTACGGTGCCCCTTGGCACAGGCAGAGCCGGCGCTGACGCAGATGCCGGAATCCTGCAAAATGTTGATGGAGTTTTGGGTGGGTAC
Organism: Oscillospiraceae bacterium; assembly: GCA_017936985.1. The sequence goes on along the minus strand of JAGBEM010000153.1, from coordinate 2,136 downwards.
GCCGGGAATGGAAAGATTAAGAATATGAGGGGCTTCATGGGCTCCGTTGACGACCACACCGGGCAGCTTTTCCAATTCCACAATACAGCTGCTGAGCAGCGCCGCTTCGGAAGCATTGTCTTGCGCGGCGGTGGCGGAAACCGCTTCACAGGCAGCGGCGAAGCCAAAGATCGCCGGTGTTCCCTCTGTGCCGCTGCGCAGATTGCTTTCCTGGCCGCCGCCTAAGAGGAGGGCGGGGAAGGATTTGAGCCGGGGGCTGATATACAGAGCGCCCGCGCCCTTGGGACCGTGGACTTTATGGGAAGAAACGGTGATCAGATCTGCGCCAAGGGTTTTAGCGGCAAAGGGAACTTTCAGAAAACCTTGCACAGCATCGGTATGGAAGATGGCATCCGGGCAGAGCTTGTGGGTCAGTTTTGCCATTTGTGCAATGGGCATGACAGAGCCGACCTCATTGTTGATCATCATGACCGAGACCAAAAAGGTATCCTTGCGCAGGGCAGCTTTCAGATTGGCCAAGGTAATTCTACCAAGTTCATCCGGCTGCAGGTAGGTGACTTCATAGCCTTGGGATTCCAGCTCTTTCATGCAGTTGAGGACTGCGTGATGCTCAATGGCGGTGGTGATGATGTGCTTATTTTTTTTGCCGAAGCGTTTTGCTGCGCCGAAAATCGCCCAGTTATCCGCTTCGGTGCCGCCGGAGGTAAAGAATACCCGATCCGGTTCGGCACCCATGGCAGCAGCCACTTTATTCCGGGCGATCCGGAGCTGCCGGGCAGCGTCGATGCCAAAGTTATAAAGGGCGCTGGGGTTAGCCCAGCTTTGGGTCAGCGCATTGGTGATGGCCTCCACCGCTTCAGAGCAGGGCTTGGTGGTGGCGGAATTGTCAAGATAGATCATGTTTTTCACTTTCCTACGCAGAAGCGTTCAAAAATTCTTGCCGTAATATCTTCCCGGACGGTGGCACCGGTGACTTCGCCCATGCAGTGCATGGCCTCTTCCACATCGGTCAGTACCGCGTCTGGGGTCAGGCCCAACTTTAGACCCTGCAGGGCGCGAAGCATTGCTTCGTAAGCACGGCGAACAGCGTCAAACTGCCGGGCGTTGGTAAGGATCGAGCCGTCACAGGGCGTATCGCCTGCAAACAGAACATCCACCAGGTCGGCAAACTGTTGAAGGCCTTCTCCGGTTTGGGCGCAGACCTCGATGATGTTCATGAAGGGGAGGTCGCTGGGGAGAACTTTTTGACCCAAGTCTGTTTTGTTGATCAAGGCGACAGCGTTTTCCCGCTCGGTGCACAGATCGATGATACGCCTGTCCTCATCCGTCAGCGGCTGGGAGCCGTCGCAGACGAAGATCACTAAGTCGGCGTTTTCCACAGCCTGACGGGAGCGTTCCACACCCATGGCTTCGATCTTGTCCTCTGTTTCCCGGATACCGGCGGTATCGATGAGCCGCAGTCGGGTGGAGCCCACCATGACGGTTTCTTCCACGGTATCCCGGGTGGTGCCAGCGACTTCTGTGACGATGACGCGCTCGTAGCCGGCCAAAGCATTGAGCAGGCTGGATTTGCCAACATTGGGCTTACCAACAATGGCGGCGGAAACGCCCTGACGCAGGATCCGGCCTTGGCCGTAGGTCTGCAGCAAGGCATAAAGGGCCTTGGCGTCAGCGCGCAGTGCGCTTTCATACCGGGACAGACCGAAATCTTCAATATCTTCGTCGGGGTAATCCAGGACGGCATGGAAATGACTGCAAAGATCCAGAAGGTTTTGATAGACCGGATCTAATTTTTTCTGCAGCACACCGCCCACTTGGCCCGCGGCATTGGCGGCGGCGTCTGCGGTTTCTGCTTCAATGAGATCAATAACGGCTTCGGCCTGAGTCAGCGCCAGCTTTCCGTTCAAAAAGGCTCGTTTGGTGAACTCACCGCGCTTAGCTGGCTTGGCACCTGCCGCATAAAGCGCTTCCAGACCTGCGGTCAAAACGGCAGGGGAGCCGTGGCAGTGGAATTCCACAGTATCTTCGCCGGTATAGCTGTGAGGTGCCCTGGCACAGACGGCCATGCACTGGTCGAGGATACGGCCATCTTTGCTGTGGAGTGTTCCCAGCACCAGCTTTCTGTCCGGTGCCTGG
>JAGBEM010000152.1 GCA_017936985.1 Oscillospiraceae bacterium | reverse complement strand
GATTACGCTAACATGAATATGGTGTTCATCTTCGGCGGTATCATGGTGTCTATTTTCATCGGCCATGACTACAGCTCCGGCTATGTGAAGCAACTGTTCACTACACACGCCAAGAAGCAGGACTATATGCTGTCGAAGACCATCGTCTGCGCCTTTGCCATGGCTTGTATGTGCGTGACTTACCTCATTGGCGGAATCGCCGGCGGCCTGGTTGCGGGATATCCTTTCCAGGTGAATGTAGGCTCTTTACTCCTTGCCATCCTGGGCAAGATGGTCATGAGCCTGGGCTGGGCAAGCCTGTACACCTTCCTGAATGTGATCTTCCGCAGATACTTTGGTGTGTCCATCGCCTCCTCGTTCTTCTTCGGCACGGGCATTCTGATCATCGGTGCTGCTGCTATTGTGGAAAACCTGCAGTTGCCCACAGCTTTCCTGAACATCTTCCTTTACGGTTCTTCCGTCAATGCCTGCCTGGTTAGCAATATCAGCACACTGCTGATTTGTGTGGTCGTGTCCGTTGCCTGGGCAGTATTCTATAACATTCTCGGCACTCACATCCTTTCCAAGAGCGATGTGTACTAAGGAGGGCGAAGGAAATGAATGCAATTGAAATCAAAGGTCTTTCCAAAAACTTCGGCCCCAAGCAGGCTGTTTGCGGCCTGGATATGACCGTGCCCATGGGTGCTATCTACGGCTTTATTGGTGAAAATGGCTCCGGCAAGTCCACTACCCAGAAAATGATCTGCGGTCTGATCCCTACCAGCGGCGGCTCCATTAAGCTGTATGGCAAAGACTATACCGATCCTGATGTGCGCGCCTGTATGGGCGTACTGATTGAGGCACCCGGCTGCTTCCCCGGCCTTACCGTTTGGGACAACATGATGCTCCAGGCATCTAACCTGCGTCTCCGGAATGCAGAAGAGGAAGTCATCAAAATTCTGAAACTGGTGCGCATGGAAGGTGCAGCCGGAAACAAGTACAAGAATTGCTCCCTGGGTATGAAGCAGAGAGTGGGTATCGCCATGGCTCTGCTGGGAGATCCCCAACTGCTGATCCTGGACGAGCCGCTGAACGGCTTGGATGCAGACGGAATGCGCATCATGAGGGAAGTATTTACCGATATTATCAAGGACGGTAAACGCAGCATTCTGGTTTCCTCTCATCTGCTGGGCGAGCTGCAAAAGGTGGCTACTCACTATGGCATCATCCGACACGGCAAGATGATCCGGGAAATGACCGCCGAAGAGCTGGATGCCAGCTGCCGTACTTATGTGTCGCTGCAGACCGGAGAAATGAACAGAAGCAAAATGCTGCTGGGCTGCAAGTATTCCCGTGTGGAAGAGGATGAAGCAGGCTACATTCGTGTGTATGACCTGACCACCCCGGAAGAGATCGTTACCTATCTTTACGACAACGGCATCTGCGTCACCGAGATCAAGACTGACAAGATCGGTCTGGAAGAGTATTATATCGATCTGATGAAAGGAGGCAAGTAATCATGAAAAATAACTTTGGTTCCCGCCTGGGCAGTATGCTGAAGGTGGATTTTCGGAGAATGTTCAAGTCGAAGCTCTTTTACATTCTGCTTGCCTGCGCCCTGGTGATGCCCATTTTGATGACCGTCATGATGGCTATGATGGATGGCTCTGTTACCGTCGATCCCCAGACCGGTGTGGAATCCGTGATGGTAGGTCCCGAAAACACCTGGCAGAACATCGGTACACTTCCCGGTGGTGAAGCTATGGGCGGCATGGATGTGTTCGCTATGTGCAATATCAACATGATCTTTATGATCGTTTCCGTGTTCATCTGCCTGTTTATTTCTGATGATTTTCGCAGTGGTTTTGCCAAGAATCTGTTTACCGTCCGTGCCAAGAAGGGTGACTACATGATCTCCAAGACCCTGGCAGGCTTCCTGTGCGGCGCTCTGATGCTGATTCTTTACTTTGTAGGCGCAGTGCTTGGCGGTGCCATTGCAGGTCTTTCCTTTGATCTGCACGGGTTGACTACAATGAATCTTGTGATGTGTATGCTGGCGAAGATTTTTCTGATGCCGGTGTTCGTCTCGATTTTCGTACTTATCAGCATTGCGGCAAAGCAGAAGGCGTGGCTTTCCATCTGCGGCTCCCTGGGCGGCGGTATGCTCCTGTTTATGATGGTAGGATTGATTACACCCCTTGGCTCTACGATGCTGAATGTAGTTTTGTGCCTCGCCGGCAGCGCAATGTTTGCTATCGGTCTGGGTATTGCCAGCAAAGCAGTTCTGAATAAGACCAGCCTTGTATAAGAAATCGGTGCTGTATTTTTGGGTACAGCACCGATTTTAATATTCCGGAAACAAAAGGCAAACACCTAAAAAATATCGGTGCATTAGAATGGGGTCATACAAAGAAAAAACAAACCAACATAGGAGTGTGTTAATTATGAACGACAATCGTATTTATCTGCTGACCGGTGCCGCAGGCTTCCTGGGCTCCAATATCTGCCTGCAGCTGCTGGAAAAGGGCTGCAAAGTCCGCGCACTGGTGCTGCCTAACGACAAATCCGTAAAGTTCATCCCCAAGGATGTGGAAGTAGTCATCGGCGACCTAACAGACGAAGCTTCTCTGGAGCCTTTCTTCACCGTTCCTGAAGGAAAGACCTCTGTGATTATCCACTGCGCCAGCATGGTTACCGTAGACCCCACCTTCTCCGACAAGCTGATGGAAGTCAATGTCACCGGTACCCGGAACATTATTACCAAGGTGCTGGCGCATCCCGAGTGCGAAAAGATGGTCTATGTCTCTTCCACCGGTGCTATTCCTGAACTGCCCCATGGCACCCCCATCAAGGAAGTGGACAAGTTTACTCCTGTGGATGATCGTAAGGTGGTGGGCGCATACTCCCTGAGTAAGGCCATCGCCACCCAGATGGTGCTGGACTCCGTGAAGGTCATGGGTTTGAAGGCTTGTGTGGTGCATCCTTCCGGCATCCTGGGTCCCCATGACCATGCGCTGGGCGAAACTACCCGTACCGTTCTGCAGATCATCAAGGGTGAGATGCCTATGGGTATGCAGGGCAGCTTCAATCTGTGTGATGTCCGTGACCTGGCTGCCGGTACAATCGCTGCCATTGACAAGGGCCGTAACGGCGAGTGCTACATCCTGGCCAACGAGCCTGTCACTCTGAAGGAAATGTGCGATATGATCCAGAAGGAGTGTACTGCCAAGAAGATCAGCATTTTCCTGCCTCTGGGTTTGGCTGATAAGATCGCGCAGATGCTGGAGAAGCAGGCCGAAAGGACCGGCAAGAAGCCGCTGATGACCACCTTCTCCGTCTATAACCTGGCAAGAAACAATGTCTTCGACTATTCCAAGGCACAGCGGGAGCTGGGTTACACCACCCGTCCTTATCAGGAAACCATCCACGATGAAGTGCGGTGGCTGATTGAAGAGGGCCTTATTGAAGGCAATTAAATCCAATACTGACAAAAAAGTGGTGCTGTTTTTGAAAAACGGCACCATTTTTCGCTAAACGCAAACAAAACTTTAACATTTCGGTGTTATGATATATAATAAGAAATAACAATTTGCGGAGGTATCACCATGTTTCAGATTTTGGTTGTGGAAGATGATAAGGATTTAAACCGCACGGTTTGCGCATTCCTCAATGCCAGCGGCTACCAGGCTACCGGCTGTTTGGATGCAAACGATGCCTATGATGCCATGTATGGAACAATGTTCGATCTGATCGTGTCTGATATTATGATGCCGGGAATCGACGGCTTTGAATTTGCCAAGACCGTCCGTAGCCTCAACGAGAATATTCCCATCCTGTTTATGACCGCAAGGGACGACTTTGCCTCCAAGCAGCGGGGCTACCGGATCGGTGTGGACGATTATATGGTCAAGCCTATTGACTTGGATGAACTGTTTCTGCGGATTGGTGCATTGCTTCGCCGGGCAAAGATCGCATCCTCCCGAAAGCTGGAGGTTGGCAGCTTTACTATGGATGTGGATGAGCATATTGCTATGCTAGGTGACGAAGAAATCAACCTTACCAACCGGGAATTCAACATCCTCTACAAACTGCTCAGCTACCCCAAAAAGACCTTCACCCGGCAGCAGCTGATGGATGAATTCTGGGACGCAGATACAGAAACCGCGCCTCGTGCGGTGGATGTGTATATGACCAAGCTGCGCAGCAAGCTGTCTGATTGCGAGGACTTTGAGATCAAGACCGTCCACGGTCTGGGCTACAAGGCGGTGATCAAATGAAAAAATGGACATTCCGGCAGATCTTGAAAGTGCTCAATAACTATGTTGTCTTTTTCCTGACAGTGGGATTTGCTGTCAGTTGCTGCATGATACTTTTTTTGAATATCCTTGCAGATTCCATGGGTCTCCAGTTTGATGCCAGCAACATCGCTGTAGCTGCCAAGCTGACCTTCGGCAATGTGCTGCTGATTACATTTTTGTTTGGCACGGCGGACTTTATTCGTCGCAAGATCACGGTAGACCGGCCCGTCAAGCAGATCACAGAGGCCGCAGAGAAGATCATGCAGGGGGATTTTTCGGTCCGCGTCCCATCCATTCACGGTGCGGGTACTGAGGGTTTCAATGAAATCGGAAAAGCCATCAATAAGATGGCAGAAGAACTGTCCGGCACAGAGACCCTGCGGACAGATTTTATTGCCAATGTATCTCACGAACTGAAAACACCTCTGGCCGTCATGGGCAACTACGCCACTATGCTCCAGCGCCCCGGCATCACCGAAGAAGAAAAGAACGAATACGCCAAGGCTATCTCGGAAGCTGCCCGGCGGTTGGCCCAGCTGATCACCAATATTTTGAAGCTGAACAAGTTGGAAAATCAGCAGATTTTCCCCCAAACCCAGGAATTTGACTTGGGAGAACAGCTTTGCGAATCCCTTTTGGGGTTTGAGGATGCGTGGGAAGCCAAGAATCTGGAAATCGAAACGGATATTGAAGACGGTGTGCGTATCAAGTCCGATCCGGAGCTTTTGAGCCTTGTGTGGAATAATCTAATTTCCAACGCAGTGAAATTTACTCCGGATGGCGGTACAATCGGGTTGTCTTTGAAAACAGAGGGCAGTAGTGTGATCGTACAGGTGCGCGACACCGGCTGCGGCATGAAGCCGGAAACCGGCATGCACATTTTTGAAAAGTTCTACCAGGGTGACACCTCTCACGCTACTCAGGGCAACGGCCTGGGCCTTGCGTTAGTAAAGCGTGTGATGGACATTCTGAACGGTGAGATCGGTGTGCAAAGTGTCTACGGCGAGGGCAGTACCTTCACTGTAAAGTTCAAGAGGTAAGGCTATGGATTGGAAGAAGATTGGGAAGAAGCTGCTGTTTCCTCCGGTCTGGTTGATGGTTCTGTTGACCATTGCCAGCGCTGTGCTGCTGACGATTGTTTTCCTCAAGGGTATGGAGCAGAGCATCCCTGCCTATATCGTATATGTGCTTGCATTTTACACGCTCAGCACCGTAAGTGTTTTCTGCGCTTTGGTACTGCCGAAGCAATACAAGGAAATCAAACAGAAAATCTACGATAACCCGTTTGGCAATCGATATATGACTGACCGGGCGTTCCGAACCAAGATATCTCTTTACTTATCTCTGGGAATCAGTCTGCTGTATGTTGGAATCAATATTTGGTCCTGGCATTTTATCCACAGCTGGTGGTTCGTGGTGCTGGCAGTGTACTATGTGATTATGGCTGTCATGCGCTTCCTTCTGGTGCGCTATGTGCGAAAGAACACGATCGGCCTGAGTGTTTTGCAGGAATGGAAACGCTCCCGGCTTTGTGCGTACATTCTGCTGCTGGTGAATCTATCCTTGAGCGGTGCGGTGCTGATGATCCTGTACCAGCAACGTGGCTATGACTATCCCGGTATCATGATCTATGTGATGGCGCTGTACACCTTTTACGCTGTCATTCACGCTATCGTGGACATTGTAAAGTATCGCAAGCTGGGAAGTCCTGTTATGTCCACAGCCAAGATCGTCAGCTTGTCCGGGGCATTGGTATCTGTGCTGAACCTGGAAACAGCCATGTTTGCTCAGTTCGGCGCAGATATGTCGCAGGAAAATCAGCGAATTTTTATCATCCTCACCGGTGCCGGAGTCAGCATTACCGTGGTGGCCCTTTCGGTGATCCTTATTGTAAACGCAAATAAAGAGATCAGGAGAATCAAAGATGGAGAATAAAGAAGGATTCAGCTTTACTTATTCTGCCAAACAGCAGAAGGAAATAGAAGCCATTCGTAAAAAGTATCTTCCCAAAGAAGCAGACAAAATGGAACAGCTTCGCAAGCTTCATGCCGTTCCCACACAGAAAGCACAGGCCTGGGCCATTGCCATCGGTGTCATCGGTGCGTTGATTATGGGCACCGGTATGAGTCTTGCTATGACCGAGCTGGGTGAGATACTGGGTTCTCACAGAGAATTTGCTATGCTGATTGGTATTGTGATTGGCATCGTTGGCATGGTGCTGGTTGCGCTGGCTTATCCGATTTACAATCGTGTGCTGAAAAAGCAGCGGGAGAAAATTGCTCCCGAGATCCTGCGCCTTTCTGATGAACTGCTCAAATAAGGAGGTTCCTATGAACGCCAAGGACAATAAACGACACCAAGAAACCCTGCAGCGTATCTATACGACATTTGCTGCTTTGCTTCGGGATCACGAACTGAACAAGATCTCGGTTACAGAGCTTTGTGAGGTGGCAAATGTTGAGCGAAGCACCTTCTATGCCAATT
>JAGBEM010000151.1 GCA_017936985.1 Oscillospiraceae bacterium | reverse complement strand
GCAGGCACGTGTACAGAATCGGTCAGCTGGGCAAGCGCATGATTGCAGCGCTCGTTGCTTTCCATTTCCAGCATGATGCTCTCGGGGGTATCCGGAGCGGCGTATTCCATGCCTTCATACTCGACGGCATCAAGGGAGTAATGGTGATAACGCCACTTGCGGGCAAGGTTGTCCTCTTCTCGGTAGCAGGTTTCGAGGGTAACAGCGACGTCTTCTGCAACGTCTAGTTCGATGATGGTGGTATCCGAATTGCGATATTTGACTTTCATTTCCAGCGCTCCATTCATTTTTCTGAACGGAGAGCCGAAAATGGGTACAGGAAATAAGCTGCAGGCCATTACGAATTTCTCCGTTCTTGGTCTTGCAGCCGCGCCGTCAGCATCGGCGGGTTGCGTATGTGGACATCATCCGAGGCTGTTCCGCACGCTGTGGCCACAGTGGGTGCGGCAGGGATGACGTTGGTTGCTATGGTTATGGGCTGGTGTTCACCAGCACCTTGCCAACAGGGAAGTTCGCGTTCTGGCGTTGGGTGTGCTCATTCAGGGAAAACCCTTCACTCTCTTTGGAAACTTGCACCCTGCCCTGAACGAAAAAGGCATCTACATGGGACAAAAAAAGACCGGAATAATGATGAGCATAGCTGCTCGATCATTACTCCGGCCATTTTGGTGGCATGTGCCCCGGCGGTCAGTCAGTAATGTACTGATGTACTTATGTAATTTAAGCGTGGTGCGGTCTTCCGGTATATCGTTTGTAGGCGGCGACTTTTGTGGCCTCCATCGTCAGAAGATTGATCCGATAACAGTGCTGGCATTTGGGGCATCGGACAGTTACACTGACATCGCCGCTGCCCTCCACAAAAACTTGTCCCTTATCGCACCACGGGCAATATACACCTTTTGAGATCATAGCACCCCTCCTTCGCGACTTCGCAAATTGGTTAAGTCAATGGGATTTTTTACGGGATGGCTTAACCATCCCGTGTGGTATTCATCATCATTTGCGAGGATTCCTGTAACCAAGGTTCTCCATACGGATACCCGCTGCTGTTTTCGATACGCGGTAAATCCTAGACAGCTGCTCCGACACATGGACAAACAACTGGGGAGAGCGACATACCTCGCGCTTTCCGCACTCGCCACCCAAGCATCCGGCGTTGAAAAGAATCTGTTCGATGGCCATCTGCACGGTTCTGCGCGGCATAAGGAGCGCTGCTCCGAAATAGTCAGCCTGCCATTCCATCCAGTCCACCGGTGTCTTCTGCCCAAACTTGGGATAACGTTCCCCTTCAGGACGGCACATAATGACCGCACCGGTATCCATCTGCCTGCACTGAACACCGTTTCCGATGGAAACCCCATCATGGCAGACAAGGTGACTGGCTTCATGGGCAAGCGTGAAATTGAATCGTCCCGGCTCACGACTGTTGTAAATGCCTTCCTCAATGAGGATGGTATGCTCAGGCACATCCAGAGCGACAAGGCCACCCTTCTTGCGGTCATAGACCGGAACAAGCCCCTCATTGAAGACGGCGACGCCAAGAATGGAGTGGGTAACCGTAATCGGTCGCACCTCCAGATTGGCGCGAAGGTAGCACTCCACGAACTGTTCAATGTCCGTCGGCTGTGGAGATTTCAGCAGCTCTGGGCGAAAATCGCCAATCATCTCGTCTGCAAACTGTTCCAATTTCGCACCGCTGATAACCGGCACGCCGTACTGATCTCTTCCACAGGTCAACGATAACATATCCTAATCACTCCCGTCTGTGTTTCTGTTGAATCATTTCCGCAAAACGCAGCCACTCCTCAGCAGAGATGTCTGCATCGCGGGCAGTACGCAGGGCCACGCGAACAGCGTCGGTGTCCATGATGTAATCCTGAAGATCAGGGGACACCGTATCGCGGCCACGACCCGCCAGATCATACAATTCCTGTTGCTCTTCCTTCGGAAGGCAAAGAATCCCCATAAGCTGGTCAAGCTTGTCCTTGTCCAGTGGGTTCCTGCGGTCATTCTCAATATCGCTCATGTAAGGCAGCGACACCTTCAGCGCTTCGCAGATTGTGCGCATGGTAATACCACGTTCCAAGCGCTTTTCTCGAAGATAGCTTCCAAAGCTCCTCCGTTTTTCCATTTTCTCACCTTTTCTAGGCCACCTATGTGGCAGCGTCAGACAGAGCAGTTAATCACAACCGTCTCTTTTACAGTTAGCGGATTAGCTAACCGTGTAGGTATTATATTCCCGCAGACCGATGTTGTCAAGAGCTAAATCGGTGAAATGTAATTTTAACGTATGAAGGAACCGCTTTATTTCATTGAATTTACCAGATTCATCAGCATTTCTTTCTGCTCTGCAGAAAGCGCCACCCAACGAGTGAAAAAAGCTTTTTGTTCGGCTGTCAATTCCACCATATCGCCTTCCGAGAAAAACTGAGAAAGCGTGATGCCAAAGGCATCACAAAGAACACGAAGAGATGGAACGGTTGGTTCAGTATTGCGTTTCCACATATTGGATATTGTAGTCTGTGCAAGACCAGAGCGTTTGGATAGTTCATAGATCGTCCATCCACGCTCATCCATGAGTTCCTTAATTCTGCTTTTTGTATCCATAACAGAAACCTCCACCATATACTGCTATTAATATTTTACGAAGCATTTGATGGGCAAGAAAGAAATCATGTGGGTTGCAATATGCACATCATATGGGTTATAATCAGGAGTACATATGATGTGCAGGGAGGAATGTGGAGTATATCATTTTTTTTCTTATAGCAAAAGGACTTCCGAACTAAATAATATATTCAGGCGCTTTCTGTAGAATAGAACGGAAATTACTATTTACAGGAGGCAACAGCATGCAGAATTACACTTACGGATACGTCCGTGTATCCACAAAGGATCAGAATGAAGCACGGCAGATGATCGCCATGCACGAGTTTGGTATCGATGAGCAGCGTATCTTCATTGAAAAGCAGTCCGGAAAAGATTTCAATCGTCCGCAGTATAAACGGTTGCTCCGCAAGCTAAAAGCCGGTGATACTCTTGTGATCAAGAGCATCGACCGGCTGGGACGCAACTATGATGAAATTATTGAACAGTGGCGCATCATCACTAAGGAAAAACAGGCAGCCATCGTTGTGCTGGATATGCCACTCCTTGATACCCGACAGGGACGTGATTTG
>JAGBEM010000150.1 GCA_017936985.1 Oscillospiraceae bacterium | reverse complement strand
ATTCCTCTTTCTTTCCATTTCATGTCAGCTCCACCTCTTATATCCGATTTGTCAAAAAAAGTCAAGGACGGAAACCATATCCTAAGAAAACTTTAAGGAAGCACTTCCCTTTTCCTTGTTTTTCCTGTATAATGACAATATTCACCAACGAGGAGGTTCCGATATGAACAATAAACCCCCGCGGGATAAACACGATGTAGGCAAGGTGGAGCATTTTTACCGCCGTGTTCTGCACATTCTGGAGCTGATCATAGCTGCACTGACTGTGATCGTGCTGGTGGTTTGCCTGGGTGTGGAAATTTACCGCATGGTGACCACCGCCGGATATTTTGAAGATCTGAATACATTTCTGCACAATATTCTGACCATTGTGGTGGGTCTGGAATTTGTGCGTATGCTCATCGATATGACCCCCGGCAACACCCTGGAGGTTCTGATCATGGCGACCGCACGGCACATCATTATGAACCACGACGATCCCATCACCCTGATGATCGGTATTCTTTGCATTGCCGGTCTGTTTGCTACCCGGCGTTTCCTGATTCGTCGCAGTGAGATGACGGAAGATCTGGTGGAAATTGAATAACAAAAGCCGCCCCGGATGGGGCGGTTTTCTTATTCTTCACTGATAACTCTTGCGCCCTGGAATTCTACGTGCAGGGGGAGCATCTGCCAGTTCGCTTCGGTAATGGTGCCCAGCTTCTTGGCAAGTTTCTCCTCCAATCCGGGATTGCGGGTGATGCACAGCAGCGTAGGACCTGCACCGCTGAGGCAGAATGCCGCGCCGGTGGTGCGGATCAGACCTTCGATCTTCTCGTAGTCCTTGATCATGCTCTTGCGGTAGGGCTGGTGGATCCGATCCTGCATGGCATTGCGCAGCAGCTTTTCATCGCCCAGCTCCAGAGCCTTCAAAACCATAGCGCCGTGGGAGATGTTATAAACCGCATCGGCACGGGTATATTCCGTAGGCAGCACCTCACGGGCAACCGTAGTGGGCAGCGTGAAGTCCGGAACCAGTGCCAAAAATTCCCAGTCCGGGTGCAGGGGGAAATTCACCGTCACCGGCAGGCCGTTGTCCACCATAGAGGCAGTCAGACCGCCGAAAAAGGCCGGTGCCAGGTTATCCGGGTGACCTTCCATGGCATTGGTAATGTTCAAAAGACCCTGTGTGGACAGCTTATTGCCGCGAAGCACATTGGCACCCATAGCACCTGCCACCAGTAGTGCGGCAGAAGATCCCAAGCCCCGGCAGATGGGGATCTGGGAATCGATATGGATCTTAATTCCCCGGATTTCCTCGCTCAAAGACGCCAGAACGGCACAGTAGGAGGTATAGGCCATATTATCCGGGCCGGCATAGGCTTCATCGCAACCGGTGATCTCCAGGCCGGACTCCGTTTCTTCAAATGTCACATCGGTGTACAGGCTCAGGGCGCAGCCGAAAGCATCAAAGCCCGGGCCCAGGTTCGCCGTCGTAGCCGGCACCCGAATGGTTACTCGTTTCATATGTATCTCTCCCGTTTACAGATTCAAGACAAAATCCAGCATCTCTTCCTTAGCGATGACGCCGGTGTGGCGTTCCGGCTTCTGGCGAAGGCCGGCCAAATTACTGGGAATCGGTACATGGGTCACCCCTTGGAGCGCTTCCATCTGGGCAAATTCGTCACCGTCGCAGCTGCCGCCAATGGCAGAAAGCACCGCCGCCGGGAACTTATAGGGGGAGGCGGTGGACAGGACGACCATAGGACGGGCATCGCCAGTTTGGTTTACATAATCTTCCGCAGCTTTCCAGCCTGCGGCAGTATGGGTATCGCATAGGTAACGGTGCTCACGCCACACCCTGCCAATGACTTCCGCCGCCTCGGCATCGTCACAGCAGCCTGCCCAGAATTTTTCGCAGATTTTTTCCTGCAGGGTTTGGGGAATGGTGTAATGACCTTGGGTATTCAGCTCGTTCATCAGCCGGGAAACCAGTGCCGTATCCCCACTGAGCAGGTAAAGCAGGCGCTCCAAATTGGAGGACACCAAAATGTCCATGGATGGGGACTGGGTCTTATACAAGGGGCGACGGCGGTCATAAGTACCGGTACGGATGAAGTCAGTGAGCACATTGTTGGCATTGGATGCACAGATCAGCTTTCCCACAGGAAGTCCCAACGCCCCTGCCAGGAAGCCTGCCAAAATGTCGCCAAAATTGCCGGTGGGAACGGAGAAATTCACCTCGTCGCCCAGAGCGATCTTTCCGGCATCCAAAAGATCCCGGTAGGCTTTGAAGTAATAGGTGATCTGGGGTGCCAGACGACCGATATTGATGGAGTTTGCAGAAGATAAGCGGAAAGGCAAGTCCTTTCCCCGACAGGCGGAAAAGATATTCTTCACACCGGTCTGGGCATCGTCAAAATTGCCCCGGACGGCACAAACCGTCACATTTTCGCCTTCCTGGCTGACCATCTGCCGCCGCTGGACATCCGACACGCCTCCATCCGGATAAAACACACAGATCCGGATACCGGGAACGTCCTGGAAGCCCACCAAAGCCGCCTTGCCGGTATCGCCGGAGGTAGCGGTCAAGATCAAAATGTCCTCTTTATCCCCTTTCGCCGTTTTGGCGGCGGTCATCAGCTGGGGAAGCATGGAAAGGGCCACATCCTTAAAGGCAGAGGTAGGTCCCCGGAACAGCTCCAGTACGGAAAATGCCCCTGCCTGCACAGTCGGGGTCAACTCGTCGTTTTCAAATTTACCGGTATAAGCTTTGCGAACCAAATCCCCCATATCCGGAATATCCGGCAGGAACGCAGACAGGATCTGCTCTGCCATGGCAAGGGGATCGGATGCGACGCATTTACGCCAGTCGAAGGCCGGAATCGCTTCCGGCAGGTACAGGCCGCCATCAGAAGCCAGGCCCGTCAGCACCGCCTGGGCGCTGTCAACACAGGGAGCAACTCCCCGGGTAGAATGATATTGCATAACTGCCTCCTGTGAGAAAAGCCATTTTCTTCACTATCTGCACAAAAGATGAACTTTTTCCCGAAAATACTTGGTTTTTGAATGGGTCTATGATATACTGTATTCGGAAAAAAAGCAAGTGTTTTCACAAGAAAAACATTTGTGCGCTGTTAAAACAGCACAGGAGGAAATGGACATGAGAATTGGTTTGCTTGGCTTTGGTGTTGTGGGCAAAGGCGTTTACGACATTACAAAAAAGCTCCCGGATATTAAAGTGGTCAAGGTGCTGTGTCTGGAGGACATCAGCCTGCCGGATGCCGAAGTGGTCAAGGATTTTAACGAGATCCTGGAAGACAGCAGCATCGACACTGTAATCGAAGCCATCGGCGGTCTGCACCCGGCATACGAGTTCGTCCGGGCCGCTATGGAGGCAGGCAAGCACATCGTCACCTCCAACAAGGCACTGGTGGCCAATTTCTATGACGAGCTGATCCCCCTGGCACAGGAAAAGGGTCTGAAATTCCGCTGCACCGCAGCGGTAGGCGGCGGAATTGGCTGGCTCTCTGAGCTGGAGCGTGCCAACCGGGTGCAGACCATCACTCAGGTGGGTGGCATTATGAACGGCACCTGCAACTACATTCTCGATAATATGACCCGTATGGGCTTGAGCTATGAAGCCGCACTGTCCCAGGCACAGGGTCTGGGCTATGCGGAGGCCAACCCCACCACTGATGTGGAGGGCATCGACACATGGCACAAGGTGATCCTGTCCAGCAACATTGCTTTCGGCATCAGTCTGGAAAGCAGCAGTGTGCCTGTAGCGGGTATCTCCAAGATCAGCGCCGAAGATGTGGCCGCATTTACAGAGCACGGTTATGTTTGCAAGCTGATCTCCACCGGTAAGCGGACAGAAACAGGCTTCAGCGTGTTTGTGCAGCCCACTCTCTGCCCTGCCGGCAGTCCCGAAGCAGCCGTTCCCATGAACTACAATCTGATCACCCTCATCGGCGACACCTCCGCACGGATGAGCTTCTACGGTCAGGGTGCCGGCCGGTATCCCACCGCATATAATGTGGTGCAGGACTGCAAGGATTTCCTCAGCGGCAAAGGTTTCTACACCCACTACGGCGAGAAAGTTTCTGTTGTCAACGACGGGAAGCTGTGCTACTATGTCCGGGGCGGCAAGGATTTGCCTGCTGCCGTCAAGGAGCACTGGGGCAGCGGCGTGATCACCGAGCCGGTCAGTGTACAGACCATCCACGATTGGCGCAAAGAAAACCCCGATGCGTTCATTGCTGCCATTGGGGAAGATATGTAAATTAAGCCTTCCCCTGGGGGAAGGTGGCACGCCGACAGGCGTGACGGATGAGGGTCAGCCTTATTCCGATCAACGCAACCTGTCGGTGGAATTGGCTTCTGTTTCACCCTCATCAGTCAAAAATCAAAGATTTTTGCCAGCTTCCCCCAAGGGAAGCCTTAGGCGCTGCCGCGCCAGAGAAACAATATTCCCCAATGCTAAGCACTTTGAAACACACTCCTCTGAAAGAAGGAAAGAGATATGCTAAAGGTAACAAAATTCGGCGGCTCCTCCATGGCGGATGCCGGCCAATACCGCAAGGTTCGGGATATCCTGCTCAGCGACCCCTCCCGCCGGGTCGTCATCGTTTCTGCCGCCGGCAAGCGGGACAGCAGCGACCACAAGATCACCGATCTGCTGTATCTGTGCCACTCCCATGTGAAGTACGGTGTGGACTGCGACCGGATCTTCAAGATGATCGCCTCCCGTTATGTAGGTATCCGCAACGAGCTGGGCCTGGCGCTGGCCATCGAGCCGGAACTGGAGGCTCTGAAAAAGGCAGTGGATGCCAAGCAGGTCAGTCGGGAAGAGCTGGTCAGCCGAGGCGAATACTTCTCCGCCAAGCTGATGGCCGCTTATTTGGGCTTCCAGTTTATTGACGCGGCTGATTGGGTCAAATTTAACATGGACGGCACTGTCAATCAGGAGGCTTCCTACGAAGAGCTGCGCAGCCGGGTCACTCCGGGTCTGGGCGCTGTGATCCCCGGCTTCTACGGCGCAATGCCCGACGGCACCATTCACACCTTCTCCCGGGGCGGCAGCGATATTACCGGCTCTCTGGCAGCTGCGGCACTGGATGCGGATGTCTACGAAAACTGGACGGATGTTTCCGGTATTCTGATGGCAGACCCCCGGATCGTGGAAGATCCTCAGACGATCCCCGAAGTGACCTATGACGAGCTGCGGGAGCTGAGCTACTCCGGAGCCCAGGTGCTCCACGAGGATTCCATTTTCCCTGTCCGTGAAAAGAATATCCCCGTGAACATCCGCAACACCAACGCCCCCAACGACCCCGGCACCATGATCCAGGAAGCTTTTGAAGGCGACCACGATCCCGACCGTTTCATTACCGGCATCACCGGCAAGAAGGATTTCTCCATCATCTCCCTGTCCAAACGGGGCATGAGCAATCAGGTGGGCGTGCTACACAAGGTGCTCACCGTTCTGGTGCGGCACGGCATCAGCGTGGACTATGTTCCCAACGGCATTGACAATGTGTCCGTGGTACTGCCCACCGCCGCCATCGAAAAAGAGCTGTACACCATCATGGCCGAAATCAAGCGGGAAGCCCAGCCGGATACACTGGATGTACATCACCACATCGCTGTGGTTGCCGCTGTCGGTCGAAAAATGGCCTTCCGTCCCGGTATTTCCGGCAAGATCTTCGCTGCACTGGGCGAAGCCGGCATCAACATCCGTATGATCAACCAGGGCCCCGACGAATTGAACATCATCTTCGGCGTGGACAATAAGGATTTTGTGGAGGCCATCCGGGTCCTGTACAACAGCTTTGTAAAGTAAATTCTGTCATTGCGAGGTATTTTTATGAAGACTTATACTGTTGCCATTTTGGGCGCCACCGGCGCTGTGGGTCAGGAAATGATCAAGGTGCTGCAGGAGCGGAATTTCCCTGTAGGCAAGCTGATCCCTCTGGCAAGTGCCAGAAGCGCCGGTAAAACACTGAAATTCAAGGGCGAGGACATTGTTATTCAGGAAGCCTGCGACACCGCCTTTGAAGGTGTGGATATCGTACTGGGCGCTGCGGAAAATGACATTGCCAAGAAGTTTGCTCCTGCCATCGTTAAGGCCGGTGCGGTATTTGTGGATAACTCTTCTGCATTCCGCATGGATCCCAAGGTGCCGCTGATCGTACCCGAGGTCAATCCCGAGGATGTAGAATGGCACAACGGCATTATCAGCAACCCCAACTGCTCCACCATCATCACCATTACGGCTGTCAATGCCTTGAACAGCATTGCCCCCATCCGCACCATGACCGCCTCTACTTACCAGGCAGTTTCCGGTGCCGGCGCAGGCGGCCCCATTGAGCTGATGGGCGAAGTGGAAGCACTTTCCAAGGGTGAAAATTACGAACCCAAGATCTTCCCCTACCAGATCGCCTACAACCTGATCCCTCAGATCGGCGGCGAAGCCTTTGAGGGCTATACCAGCGAGGAAATGAAGATGCAGAACGAGGGCCGCAAGATCATGCATCTGCCGGAGTTGAAGGTTTCCTGTACCTGCGTTCGTGTGCCTGTGGTGCGCAGCCACTCCATTTCCGTCAGCTGCCATTTTGATGTTCCCGTTACCGTGGAGCAGGCCCGCGAGGCCATCGCCAAGGCTCCCGGCTGTCGTCTGGTGGATGACTTGGGTGCAAAGCAGTATCCCATGCCTTTGGACACCACCGATCAGGACATCGTATTCGTTGGCCGGATCCGTCCCGATCTGACAGACGACAACGGCATTTGCCTGTGGTGCTGCGGTGACCAGGTCCGCAAGGGCGCTGCCACCAACGCCATTCAGATCGCAGAGCTGCTGGTGAAATAACACTTAGCTACAATTCTCCCCGACGCCCAGCGTCGGGGAGAATTTTATGCTACTCCAGCTCTTTTTTTAGTTTCTGCAGCGCCCGTTTTTCGATGCGCGATACATAGCTGCGGCTGATGCCCAATTGCTGGGCCACCTCTCTTTGTCGGCTGGGTTTCAGGCCTCCCAAGCCATAGCGCATCAAAATCACCTGCCGCTCCTGATCAGACAGTGTTTCGGCCACCGCCTGGCGGACCTGCGCCACCCGCTCCCGGGTGCTGATGGTTTCCAGCAGGTCTTCATCATCACTGACCACATCCATCAGCGACAATGCCGCACCGTCCGTTCCCGTTTCTATGTAGTCAGACAAAGACACATCCTGGCTGGACTTGCGCTGAGCGCGAAAGTGCATTAAAATCTCATTTTCCACACAGCGGGCTGCGTAGGTGGCAAGCCGCGCACCCTTGGAGCCATCAAAGGTTGCGATCCCCTTGATAAGGCCAATGGTTCCGATGGAGATCAGATCCTCCTGATCTGCACCGGTAGTGTAGTATTTTTTCATAATATGCGCAACCAGGCGGAGATTGCGTTCAATGAGGAGATTCCGCGCCTCCAGATCTCCTTTTGCCGACAGATCCAGATAATACCGCTCTTCCTGGGCTGTCAACGGTCGGGGAAAGCTCCCGGACGACAACTGCAACGAGTACATCAGGCTGCTGAGCATCAGCCAAACCGCCGCTAGCATGGCGATCACCTCCGCTCTACTTTATTCGCCACTGCTCGTCCGTATACGCAAAATCCCGGACACCTGCAACATCAGGTATCCGGGATCATGCTTTATTCTTTTGGTCCTAGCTGCAGCTCCTGCGCATATTCCTTCATCGCTGCAATGCAAATATCTGCAACCAGCCGCACCTCCATGCCCAACATGGCACAGCCCTTTGCAATGACCTCCCGGTCGCATTTGGCAGCAAATTTCTTATCCTTGAATTTCTTCATGAAGCTGGATGTCTCCATGTCTGTAATGCCCAAGGGTCGCATACGGGCAGCTGCCTGAATGATGCCCGTCAATTCATCCACGGTGTACAGCGCTTTTTCCATATTGGTCACAGGCTCAATATCGTTGCAGTGGCCATAGCCATGGGCCAGAATAGCGCGTACTTCCTCTTCCGTCAATCCCGCAGCCAGCAAGGGCTCACGCGTGTGAGCAAGATGCTCCTGGGGATGCAATTCGTAGTCGTAATCATGCAAATAGCCTATAGCCATCCAGTGCTGCGCATCTTCTCCAAAATAACGCGCCAAACCACCCATGGCTACAGATACATTTTTTGCGTGGAGATAAAGATGCTCCTGGGTCGTTGTGCTGTGCAACAATTCTTCTGCCTTTTCTAACGTTAACATACGCATCCACAAGCTCCTTTTTCGATCTATTTATTCAGTGCGCAGGGCAATGACCGGATCCTTCTTTGCTGCCAGGCGGGAGGGGATCAAGCCGCCGATCAACGTCAACAGCACGCTCAGCAGGATCAGAACCACCGCATTCTGCACCGGCAACACTGCATTGACATCATCAATATCTGTCAGGGTATGGATGATCGCATTGATCGGAACGTGCAAGACCAGCGTCAGTCCTACACCGATCAAGCCGGCACAAAGGCCCACGATGAAGGTCTCCGCATTGAACACCTGAGAGATATTGCGCTTCGAGGCTCCGATGGCTCGCAAAATACCGATCTCCTTGGTGCGCTCCAGCACGGAAATGTAGGTAATGATTCCGATCATGATAGACGAGACCACCAGAGAAACCGCCACGAACGCAATCAACACATAAGAGATCACATCCACGATCGTAGTAACCGAGCCCATCAGCAATGCCACTGCATCTGTATAGGCGATCCGGTCTGCTTCGGCGGCAGATTCGTTATATTCCGCGATACACGCTGATATTTGCTCTTTGTCCTCAAAGCTGTCTGCGTAAATGTTGATCCCACTGGGGGCATCCAGATCCACTACACCGAATTTTTCCAGGTTTTCCTCATAATTGCCGGTGGAAATATATGTATCATAAATCGACAGCAGCACCGAATCCTCTGGTGCTTCCAGATAGTCATCCATCATTGCTGCCAACTGGGTTTCTGTTTTTCCACTCAGTGCGCCAACAATGGCCGGATCCTTCCAGGACTGGGCCATCATGATATTTTTATACAGTGCAGCCTTATCCGAGATTCCCAAAGAGCGAATGTAGAGAATCGTATCGGATATCTTTGCCGCATCGTCTGCGGGGCGGAAGCGCAGTCCGCTGATCACATTGATCTGCGGGTCATTTCGCTGCGCTGTAACCACCGCACTGGCATCCGTATGGGATATGATATGATCCGTCAACGCCTTGGTATAGCCCAGTGTGCTGCCCACAGAAATACCCTTTCCATCCTCCGTGGGGCGGACGATGGCCGTGATCTTCAGCTTCAGAGCCGTTTCCATCAGCTGTTTGATGGCATACTCATCCTTTGCAGCATATGTAAAGGTGCCATTGTCATTGGCAATATAAAAATCACACTCCGGGATCAGATAGAACGTCTTGTCGGCGATCTGCTCATAGCTCCACTTGACTGCATCCAGCTCCAGCTTCTCGCCGGATGCAACGGCTTCCATGATCGTCTTATACTCAGAGACCGGCAGCAAACCCAGCTGATACAGCGTCGCTGCGGATATATCGTGATCACTGCTCATTATCAGGACCAATTCTTCTGCAGACTGGGGCCAGTTTCCCCAGACAAGGTCATAATACTCCTTAACCGCATCGCTGATCAGCGCGCCTTCCCGGCCAGGTACTATCTGGGTAAAGGGAAAGGATGTCCCGCCCCGGCTGCCGGCCGCTTCGCGCAAAGTGCTGCCATCTGTATTGATCAGTACATTTTCCGGGTCATAAGAAAACACAGAAAAGTCTGTATCATAATGATAAACGATCCCGTTCTCTCCCACGTAATGATGGACCTTACTGTTCGGATCATCCAGATACTGCTTAAAAGCCGCCAGATTGTTTTCCTTAAAAGAGCTGGAAACAGCAGACATCATTTCCAGGGCAGTGGGATTGGAGTACACCCCGTCCAGCGGGTGCTGCTTCTGTCCACCGAGATCCGAAGCGGCACTTCCCATCATGGCTGACAGGTCAAAGGACTGCTTTTCGATGGATATGGGATAGGAATACATGGTATCCTTTTGAATGTCTGCAATATAGGCATTCACGCCATTGGAAAGGGAGAGGATCATTGCGATGCCGATAATGCCGATGGAGCCTGCAAAAGCCGTCAACAGAGTTCTGGCTTTTTTTGTACGCAAGTTGTTAAAACTCAAAGACAGCGCCGTCAAAAACGACATGGACACCTTTTTATGCTTCTTTTCCTGAATGCAAATATCTTCTTCCCGATAGGGGTCTGTATCATCTGTGATCCTGCCATCGCGCAAACGGACGATCCGGGTAGAATAAGCTTCTGCCAGTTCCGGATTGTGGGTGACCATAATGACCAGCTTTTCCTCGGCGATCTGCTTTAACAGCGCCATGATCTGCAAACTGGTCTCCGAATCCAATGCGCCTGTGGGCTCATCTGCCAGCAGAATATCCGGATCGTTGATCAGCGCACGGGCGATGGCTACCCGCTGCATCTGTCCGCCGGACATTTGGTTGGGGCGTTTATGCAGATGATCTTTTAAGCCAACTTTTTCCAAAACCGCCACTGCGCGCTGACGGCGTTCTTTTTTGGATACGCCCGACAAGGTCAGAGCCAGTTCTACGTTGGCCAATACACTTTGGTGGGGGATCAGATTATAGCTCTGAAACACAAAGCCGATGGAGTGATTGCGGTAATAATCCCAGTCGCCGTCGCCATACTCCCGGGTAGAGACACCGTTTATGATCAAATCGCCGCTGTTATACCGGTCCAGTCCGCCAATAATATTCAGCATCGTGGTTTTGCCGGATCCGCTCTGGCCTAATATAGAAACGAATTCATTCTCCCGGAAATTGATGCTGACACCCTGCAGCGCGTGCTGGGTCAACTCCCCTGTTACATAGGTTTTCACGATATCCTTCAGCTGAAGCACAGGATCCCCTCCTTTTTTGCACTGATTGTACCACAAGGACAATTGTTCATTGGTAAACGATTTGTAAACAACACAGGCACTGCAAACGCAGTGCCTGTGTTGTTCTTACCAAAGATATAGCCGTGCCTCATAAGGCTGCAGGGAATTTGTGTGATGGGTATAGTTACTGAGCATTTGGGCATGGTCGGGGATAGAAATGTCATCCAAAGGTGCTGCTTCAGAAGAGAAATTGCAAACGACCAGCATATGCTCGGCATCTGTATCCCGTCGGTAGACAAACCGCTGTTCATCTTCCGGCAGCAGCAAGGCAAACCGCCCCTCCCGGAACACTTTGTGGGTCTTGCGCAACGCGATCAGCTTTTGATAATAATAGAATATAGAATCCGGGTCAGATAGTGCTGCCTCGGCATTGACAGAAGTATGGTTTTTGTTCACCGGCAGCCAGGGTGTTCCTGTGGTGAAGCCTGCATTCTTCCCTGCTGTCCACTGCATGGGCGTCCTGGCATTATCCCGCCCCCGGGCATAGATGCTTTCCATCACCTCAGCAGGGTCATAACCCTGGGCAGTGCGCTCCGCGTAGAGATTTTTGATCTCCACATCCACATAGTCTTCCAGGGGCAAACGGATATTTGTCATACCCAGCTCCTCTCCCTGGTAGAT
>JAGBEM010000149.1 GCA_017936985.1 Oscillospiraceae bacterium | reverse complement strand
TGAAACAGTTCCTCGAGACTGACACAGAGCTTCCTGGAAAGGGCAAACAAGCCAGCGATGTCCGGTATGCCGGAAGCACATTCCCATTTGCTGACTGTTTTCTCGGAGTAACCGATGGCCTGGCCCAGTTCTGCTTGGGTCAAACCTGCGCCTTTGCGCAAGCGTCTGAGGTTTGCGGCAAAGATTTTTTCAAAATCAGTCATGGTTTTTCCTGCTTTCCACTGCCGCACGGATATTCCAGTCATTGGCTTCCAGTGCTGCAATTGCAGCAAACTCGCTGCAATGCAAAATCTCACAAACAATGCTGATCACCCGTTGTCTAAGCTTTGCGTTGGATGGCTTCAGATTGATCATCATGTTTTCATATACCATTCCAAGGCGGATCATGACACAGGTGGACAGCATATTGGTAACCATTTTCTGTGCGGTACCTGCCTTCATGCGTGTCGAACCGGTAACCGCTTCAGGTCCTGTATCGGTTACGATGGAGATATCAACCAAAGTATCCAGTCGGCTGCCTCGGTTCGAGGTAATACCCACCGTAACGCAGCCAATGGACTTTGCGTAAAGGATCGCTTCCGCTACATAGGCGGCGTTGCCCGCTGCAGAAATGCCGACGATCGTATCATTCGGCGTGATATTTTGCGCCTGCAGATCACGGACACCGGCATCACCGCCATCTTCTGCATTCTCTGAAGCACGGAACATACATTCCGGACCACCTGCCATGATGCCCATGACCTTATCCTGCGACACGCCGTATGTAGGCGGACACTCCGCCGCATCCAAAACGCCCAGTCTGCCGGAGCTGCCGGCGCCGATGTAGATCAGCCGACCGCCTTTACGCATCTGCTCTTCGATCGCATCACAAGCACGGGTGATCTGGGGAATTGCCTCCCCCACCGCCTTGGCTGCGTTCATGTTCTCGATTTGGATCAGTTCCAGGATCTGCTGAGATGAACATTGATCAATATGCATAGTATTGGGATTTCTCTGTTCTGTCTTTAACATTTTTGTACCTCCTTTTCATAATGACAGCATAACGGCTCTAAACTCTCCTGTCAACCGGCTTTTTGCAGAGTAGCATTCATAATCCTGCGTTCCGTAGGGTTTTGTATCAAAGAAACACCGCCAAAAGGCGGTGTTTCCATTACTCTACAAGATAAGCCACGACCACAAGACGGCCATTATTCAGGGTGTACTCACAGGTCGAGAGGGTGATCAGCTCGTCACCGTATTGCGGTGTGATGCCGGTATCGTAGAAAGCCATGCTCTTGATGGTAGAAATAAATGCATCATATTCCTCCGCTGAGGCCGCATCATTGAAGCGATGATA
Organism: Oscillospiraceae bacterium; assembly: GCA_017936985.1. The sequence continues at coordinate 2,654 of JAGBEM010000149.1, read as the reverse complement.
CGGATAGCCTTCCCCTTCGTTGGCACTGGTCTTAAAGACGGCGAAGATCTGATACTTATGCTGCTCGTAAAGGGTGTCAAAATAGATGTACTGATTGTTCTGCCAGTAATCTTGCTTTCGATATTTGTCCAGAATACCGAACATGGTGTTATTGGCCATGTTGTGACCGTAGATCACCAAGTTATCGGAAGGCCAGAATACATCGCACTGCTCCCGGATGTAGAGAGTACCAGCCTTGTTATACTTATGCTCGAAATCCTTATCAAGGTAATAATTTCTGTTATCCAAGCTGGTCTGCATAACAGGATTATCAATCTTTGTATCAGGAACACGGATCCAGCCAACCAGGTCATGGTTCTTCTCATAATAGGGCTTCAAGTTCTCCAGGATCAGTTCTTCCTGGACTTCTGTAGGCCATATAGGTTCCGTAGCGACCGTCGTTTCCTCAGTCATTTCCGTTACGACTGTGGTTTCCGTTTCAACCGTTTCATAGGTTGTTTCCGTGGATGCCTGGGTTTCTTCCGTGACACTCGGTTTCTCATCCTTGCTGCTGCAGGCTGCCGCAAAGAGCATAATCAGCACTATCATCCATAGCCAAAACTTTTTCATGTATTTTCTCTCCAATTATATGTTCTGCTGCAGCCAATTTACAGAGCTGCGAAGACCATCGACTGTTTTTACTTCCACGACAACTGTACAATCATGCGCTTGCGCCAGCTGTCGGTATTTATGGATGTCCAGCTGTCCTGTGCCAAGTGCCAAGTGATCTTTTACTCCGTTATGCACATCATGCATATGCATATGGTGCAGTCTGCTGCCGTGGTCAAGGATCCAACCTTCGTCAGCAAAGCCGGCGCAGCAGTTATGACCGATGTCAATAGTCAGTCCAAACACAGGACTTTCCAAGAGCAGTTCCAAGGCTTCCAACTGGAAGGGCTTAAAACCCGTAGTATTTTCTACGCAAATGCGAACACCCGCATCACCGATGGCCGCGGTGCAAAGATCCCGAAATTGGGCCATACCTTCCAGATACTCCTTCCGATATGCCTCGAAAAAGTGGATCTTACGGTCTGGCATAGTATAGTAAGCACCGCCGGACAAATGCATATTCAGCACAGGCGCACCGATTTTCTTGGCAAGCTCGATCACTTCAATCACACTGTTTCGGTAACCTTTGGCAACATGCGGATTAAACTCTGCCACGTTCAGCTCGTCGTTCAAGTGGATCGTATAGAAGATGCCGTATTCCTTTGCAAGAAGGTTTAACGCATCCGGATTCAAAAGATGGGGCTGCTGAGCAGGAAAATTGGTATTGAGCTCCAGGAAAGAAAGGCCCAGCTCTGCACAAAGAGCCGCAGACTGCTGGAGTGTTTCCAATTCGATCATTGACGGCATTCCATATTGGATCATATCGCATCCTCCTTTCCTGAACTTCCATATGATATCATATTGCGCCATAATTTTCAATCCCCAAACAGGGCTGTTGAAATCGGTACGAAATTTGATATAATAGCAATATATGTACACAGGAGGCAGAAAGTGAAACGGTTCAAAAAAATCTATCTGGAGATTTCCAATATCTGCAATCTGCACTGCGGCTTTTGCCCCGGCACCACGCGTCCCAAACAGATCATGCAGGAACAGGAATTTTTACTGATCCTCAAAAAAATACAACCTTGGACAGATTTTCTGTATTTTCACTTGATGGGAGAACCCCTTTGTCATCCAAACCTTGCGCGCTATCTGCAGCTTGCAAAAGATACAGGGTTCAAAGTGATCCTTACGACAAATGGCACACTTCTGAAGAAGCATCAGGATATGCTGCTTCACTCCGGCGTTCATAAGATCAACATTTCCCTGCACGCTTTTGAGTCCAACGATCTGCAAATACCCTTTAAGCAGTATCTGTCGGAATGCTTTTCCTTTGGTCGTGCCGCAGAAGGCAAAATGATCATTACTTACCGGCTGTGGAACAACGGCGGCGCCGATGAATTGAACGAGAAAATCCTCTGCGCAATGAAGGCATGTTTCCCGGCTGAATGGGTAACAGAACCGAGAGGTACACGGATCGGGCAGCGGATCTATCTGGAACACGGAGATAAATTTGATTGGCCGGATCTAAGTGCTCAGGATCACGGGAGCAAGGTATTTTGCTATGGACTGCGAGATCAGTTAGGCGTTCTGTGCGACGGCACGGTTGTCCCCTGCTGTCTGGATCACAACGGGGATATTGCCTTAGGAAATCTCTTGGAAGAAGATCTGGAGCAAATCCTTGCTTCTACGAGGGCACAGCGGATGTACGACGGCTTTTCCCACGCGTCAGCATCCGAGGAGCTGTGCCGCAAATGCGGCTATGCACAGCGCTTCAGCTGTGGATAAACAAAAATGGAACAGTCCGGAGACTGTTCCATTTTTCTTATTTATACAGGGGGAATTTCTCACAAATTTCTGCAACAGTAGCTTTTACTTCTGCTGCTGTGCCCTCAAAATCTCTTGCGGTCTGGCCGATGCAGTGAGCGATCTGCTTCATTTCTGCCGCGCCAAGGCCGCGGGTCGTGGCAGCTGCCGTGCCGATGCGGACGCCGCTGGTGATGGCAGGCTTTTCGGGATCACCGGGAATTGCGTTCTTATTCAGCGTGATATGGTTTGCATCC
>JAGBEM010000010.1 GCA_017936985.1 Oscillospiraceae bacterium | reverse complement strand
TTTCTTACAGTCCGAAATACCGGGCAGCGTTGGTAAAGCTGATGCCCTCCACGATTTTCTTAAGGCTTCCATCGATGTTGGGATACTCGCCGTTCTCTACCCAGTTACCCACCAGATTGCACAGGATCCGGCGGAAATAATCATGCCGTGCGTAGCTCAGGAAGGAACGGGAATCCGTCAGCATACCTACAAAGTTACCCAGCAGGCCCAGGTTCGCCAAGGACTTCATCTGCTCTTCCATACCGGTCTTGTTGTCGTTAAACCACCAGGCGGAGCCGTGCTGGATCTTGCCGGGAATGGAGCTGTCCTGGAAGCAGCCGATCAGCGTACCCAGCTGCGCATTGTCCGCAGGATTCAGAGAATACAGAATGGTCTTGGGGCAAGCACCTGCCTCATCCAGATCAGAAAGCAACCGAGAAATGTTGCCGCCGCAGGTGTTCTGGGAAATGGCATCCACGCCGGTATCCGGTCCCTGGAGCTTAAAGAGGCGCTGATTGTTGTTACGCAAGCAAGAATAGTGCAGCTGCATGGCGATGTCCAGCCGGTGATAGGCCTTGCCCAGATGCCGCAAGATCACGGTCTGATAGCCCTCGATCTCCTCCACCGTCAGCTGCGTGCCTACCAAAGCCTTCTGGTAAACCGCATCCGCCTGCTCTACCGTGTAATCCTGGTAAGGCACATAATCCAGACCATGGTCACTGGCTTTGCAGCCGTGATCCCGGAAGAACTCCAGCCGCTCCGTCAGCGCATCCAGTACCTCCTGCATGGTGGCCAGCTTTTCCTTGCCCACGGAAGATGCCAGCACCTGCATATATGCATGCCAGCCGTCTTTGTGGATGTTCACCGCCTTGTCCGGGCGGTAAGAGGGGCAAACCTTAACGGAAATTGTGGGATCTGCCGCGATCTTATCGTGCCATTCCAGCGTATCCACAGGATCGTCCGTGGTGCCGATCATGGCAACATTGGCCTTGCGGATCAAGCCCCGTGCAGTCATATCCGGATCATTACGCAAAAGGTCATTGCAGTGATCCCAGATCCGCTTGGCGCTTTCGGTCGTCAGGGGCTCATATACGCCGAAGAACTGCTGCAGCTCCAAATGGCACCAGTGGTACATCGGATTGCCGATAGCCATCTCCAGCGCTTCCGCCAGTTTCATAAACCGCTCAAAATGGTCCTTGTCACCGGTAACATAGCTTTCCTCCACGCCGTTGGAGCGCATCAGACGCCACTTGTAATGGTCACCGGCAAAGCTGCCATCGGGATTCTGACCGCCCAGCCAGACCTCACACAGGTCATTGAACCGGCGATCCTCATAGATCTCCTTGGGGTTTAAGTGGCAGTGGTAGTCTGCCAGGGGCATCTTGGATGCGTAATCGTGATACAGGTGCTTTGCAGTTTCGGTTTCCAGAAGAAAATCCTTGTCCATAAATGCTTTCATATTCTCGGCTCCTTTGTTGTTATCTTGGGGGCTGGATGTAGCGTTCATGACTTCTCGGAGCGGGCCGGGCATAGACACCGGACACCAGCCCCAGCATGGCAAAAATCGTGATCACAGAACTGCCGCCATAGCTGATCAGCGGCAGAGTCAGACCAATGACCGGAAGCACACCGATGCACATACCCACATTGATGCACACCTGGAAGATCAACGCCGATGCGGCACCGAAGCACACCATCCTGCGCATATAATCGGGGCTTTGGCAGCCCACCCAAATGCACCGGGCAATGACCAAAAACAGCATGACCAGCACCAAAAAACAACCTACATAACCCATTTCCTCGCCAATGGCAGAGAAAATGAAGTCCGTATGCTGGGCAGGCAGTGCACCTGCCTGGGTGCGGTTGCCGTTAAATAAGCCCTGGCCGGTCATACCGCCGCCGGTCAGCGAGTCCAGGCTTCGCTTCAGGTGGTAGCGCACACCGATACCCGTGGGATCGATACTGGGATCAAACAGGGATTGGATACGCAGTTTCTGGTGGTTATCCATAAACTTGTCCCAATATGTGGGCCAGACCACGACCACCGTGCCAATGCCCAATAAGAACCAGAACAGCTTGACACCGCCGGAAAAGGCCATGCCGATAAAAATAAACACAAAGATCAGCGAAACGCCCAAATCCCGGGACAGCAGCATATTGGTACCGACCAGCAGCGCCAGGTAATATGCCATATGGAACACAGAACGGAACGACGACAGTTTGTTTTGATGGGAATTCATCACCGAGGCGGTGATCAAAATGTAAGTGATCTTACAAATTTCTGCAGGCTGAATGCTGACAGGCAGCAGCGGTATGTCCAGCCAACTCTTATTACCGGAACCAAAATCCGTACCGAAGGGGATCAGCAGAGCCAGCAAGCCAAGACTAAAGATCACCAGCGCCAGCCGATGTTCCGAAAAAAATTCCAAATCAATGGAAGATACCACTGCATAAGCCAGCACGCCCAAACCAATAGCCGCCACCTGAACGAATACATAACGGGTAAAATCACGGTAATTGTTGGTGCTTGCGATGATCAGGCAGCCAAAAGCAGAGATCGCCAGACACATGACCAAAAGAACCATGTCGCCCTTGCGGAAAAAATTCTTCAGTTCCCGGGTAAAATCACGCATATTGACCGCCTCCTTTCATTCGTTTATTGTACCATCAACCTTGGAAAAAGTAAATAGAGGAAATGTAAACAACCCATGCTCACATGGCAGTGGACAAAATTACCGGTTTGTGGTAAAATTATCCAAACGCAAAAAGGAGGCGCGGTAAATGCAGAAAAAACAGCTCTGGATTCTGATCGGAGCCGGCATTCTGATCCTGCTGGCTGCTGCAACTGTGATCCTGTGGTGCTTCTTGCCCAGACAGATCAATATCCAGACCCAAGGCTTGCTGATCCACAGTGACGGCACCACCGAGATCTCCCAAGTGCAGATCTCCGGCACCTGGCAGCCTACCCCCTTTGACGACAGCGATCTGCGGCGCTTTACCGGCACCATCCGGGTAGAGGGTCTTCCCTGGCTCACCGGCGATGCACTGGATGAAAATCATATTTCTTTCACAGAAGACCTGTGGGACGCAGATCTTCTCTTCGGCTGCGATTTTATCCACGAACAGGACACCCCCACGATGCGTGGTAATGTCTGGGTGCTGACCAACAAAAAAATGGACGGATTCATCATGATCGCCACAGAAAACGGCGCAAGCAATGCCACCTGGGTGGTCGTTCCAGCGCAAAACATCCAGGAAGCCATCGCACTTCGAGATGCCTGGAATCTTCCCACCACCGACTTTAATTGGGATCCATAATTTAGGATTTATGGTACAGTAAATAAAGGCACAATGTAATAATCGTGTCATTGCCAAGGCCCTTCGGGCCTCGCAATGACACGGTAGTTTTAAGGTTGTGCGCCGCCTCGAACAACTCTATAAACATAATTTTGCACAAAAGAGTGCGCTGCTCACGCAGCGCACTTATCTTATACCATTATGCCAGATAGATCGCCTTGCAGGCCAGCATCGTCTCGTAGCAGTCCAGCTTGGAAACCAGCTCCGCAGGGGCGTGCATATTCAGCACCGGCACACCGGCATCCACCGTGACGATATTCCGGTTCGCCATATAAGCAGCAACCGTACCGCCGCCGCCCTGGTCAACCTTGCCCAGTGTGGCGATCTGCCAGATCACACCGGCATTTTCAAAGGTGGTGCGGATATGACCCATAGCCTCGGCAGAAGCATCGCTTGCGCCGCCCTTACCGCCACGGCCGGTGTACTTGCAGATGCCGATGCCGTAATTCAGCCTGGCGTTGTTGCGGCGGTCAGAGACATCGGGGAAGGTGGGATCAAAGGCGTAGGTCACATCCGCAGACAGGCAGAAGGAGCGCTCCAGGCAGCGGCGCAGGGGCACATTCTGG
>JAGBEM010000148.1 GCA_017936985.1 Oscillospiraceae bacterium | reverse complement strand
TGACAGAGGCTGTTCGCAGAAAGCCGTATAGCGTGGTCCTCTTTGATGAGGTGGAAAAGGCACACCCGGATGTATTTAATGTATTGCTGCAGGTGCTGGATGATGGGCGTATTACCGATTCCCAAGGCAGAACGGTAGACTTCAAGAACACCATTCTGATCCTGACTTCGAATCTGGGCAGCGAATATCTGCTCAATGGCATTCGTGAAGACGGAAGCATTGATGAAGCGGCGAAATCCCAGGTTGACATGCTGCTGCGCAGATCCTTCCGACCGGAATTTTTGAACCGGCTGGACGAGATCGTGTTCTATAAGCCTCTGACAAAGGAAAACGTCACCAAGATTATTGACCTGCAAATCGCAAAGCTGAACAGCCGTCTGCAGACACAGCAGATCCACTGCCGGCTTACAGATGAGGCGAAAACCGCTATCGTAAATGCCGCTTACGATCCCCAGTATGGCGCCCGGCCGTTGCGTCGGTATGTGCAGCATACAGTGGAAACGATGCTCAGCAAAAAGCTTTTGGCCGGTGAGATTCTGCCCGGTCAAACGGTTACAATCGATGATCTGAACGGTGAACTGGTTATGCAGCAAGAGAAATAAACCTGACAACAACACAGGATGAGTCGGTCACTTCTATTTTGAGTGACCGACTTTTTGCGATCTGTACGATTCTGTACAGATGTCTCCATGTTCTGTATTAGAAAGTCCATTGACTTTCTGATGCCCGAAAAATATCATATTATTGAAAGATAACTTTGGAGATACCCGTCTTTTCGTGGGAAATTGTGAATTTCCCGTCGCATAATCCAGTACACAACCTAACCGATACCCATCCATTTTTAATAAGGAGAAATCGTTATGTCAAAAGGATTTGGTAGAATTTTATACGGCGGAGACTACAACCCCAACCAGTGGCCCAAGGAGATCTGGGAGCAGGATATGGTGTACTTTAAGGATGCCCGTATCAACAGCGCTACCATCAATGTGTTTTCCTGGGCAAAGATCCAGCCGGCTGAGGAAGAGTATTACTTTGATGAGCTGGACGAAATTGTAGATATGCTCAGCAAAGAGAACTACGACATTGTCCTGGCAACCTCCACCGGTGCCATGCCTGCGTGGATGTACAAAAAATATCCCGAAGTCGGCAGAGTTGATTACCAGGGCAGAAGACACCGCTTTGGGCAGCGTCATAATGCATGCCCCTACTCCCCTATTTATCAGAAATATGCAAAAGCCCTGGTAGAGCAGTTGGTTCGCAGATATGGCGATAATCCCAAGATCACCTGCTGGCATATTAATAACGAGTATAACGGTGAGTGCTACTGCGAAAATTGCGAAAAGGCCTTCCGGGTGTGGTTGAAAAACAAGTACGGTACGATTGAGGCCCTTAATAAAGCCTGGAATATGGAATTCTGGGGCCATACCGTATACGACTGGGATGAGATCATTCTTCCCAATGCACTGGGAGACGGCATGGAAAACGGGAAAGATACCGCCTTTGCCGGTCTGTCCGTTGATTACCGCAGATTCATGTCCGATAGCCTCCTTGAAAATTACAAAATGGAACGCGATATTATTCGCAAGTATCTCCCCGAGGCAGTTATCACCACCAACCTGATGGGCACATACAAGGGGCTGGACCATTTCAAGTGGGCTAAAGAAATGGACATTGTCTCCTGGGACAATTATCCCAGCTACAACACGCCCTGGAGCTTTACTGCTATGAGCCACGATCTGATGCGTGGCTTGAAGGATGCACCCTTTATGCTGATGGAGCAGACCCCCAGCCAGCAGAACTGGCAGCCCTATAACTCGCTGAAAAAGCCCGGGCAGATGCGTGCCCAGAGTCTGCAGACTGTAGCACACGGTGCTGACACAGTTCAGTTCTTTCAGTTGCGCCGCAGTGTCGGTGGCTGCGAGAAGTTCCACGGTGCTGTGATAGGCCACGTTGGCACGAATAACACACGTGTCTTCCGTGAGGTCAAACAGCTGGGAGAAGAGCTGGAGCGGCTCGGTACATCGATCCTGGGATCTGCAAACACTTCTGAAGTAGGCATCATCTTTGATTGGGACAATTATTGGGCTTTGGAATATACCAGTGGTCCTACGGAAGATCTTACTTATGTGAATCAGATCCATCAGTATTATAAGTACTTTTACGATAAGAACATCAGTGTCAACATGATCCCAGTAGATGCTGATTTCAGTAAGTACAAAGTTGTCGTTGCGCCTGTTCTGTACATGGTCAAAGAAGGCATGAAGGAAGCGCTCACAGAGTTTGTTCGCAATGGCGGCACGCTGATCACCACCTTTATGAGCGGTCTTGTGGATCAGTCTGACAATGTTCATCTTGGCGGTTATCCGGGCCCTCTGCGGGAACTGGCAGGTATATGGGTCGAATAGATCGACGCTCTGGCTCCGGAACAGACCAATACCATCACCTTCGCTGACGGAGCAAAGATCTCCTGCAACCTGCTCTGCGATCTGATGCATCTGGAAGGCGCTGAGCAACTGGCAACTTACGAATCCAATTTCTATGCCGGTATGCCTGCTATCACAAGAAACCGATTCGGTAGAGGCTGTACATACTATATCGGCACCAACATGTGTCAAAAGGGCATTGAGAAAGTACTGGACCAGGCAACCATAGAGGCAGGAGTTCATTCCGTAATCGATGAAGAGACCGAATTGGAAGTCACCTGCAGAAGAACAGAGGACACTACCTACTACTTCATCTTTAACTTCACGGACAAGGATCTTCCTGT
>JAGBEM010000147.1 GCA_017936985.1 Oscillospiraceae bacterium | reverse complement strand
GAGATCCAGATCCTCAACCGTGTCATAATGAGATGTAAAGAAACAACTAATCGGTGTTGTATAGGCCCAATTATGTTCGGTATCAATGCGCATAGGCTCAAACGCCTTGTTCACCTTGCTGATCTCTGATGCGTTCAGTTCCCGAATGTTTTTCATACTACCATCCACACGGAAGCTCTTTGCCATCAGGCGCAAAACTTCCGGTTCCATGGCAATGTAGGGATAGTCGCTGATGTTTGCGTCCACCCAGGAGATCTCCACCCGCCAGCTGCCGCCGTCAGGCGCTGCAAAGAAATAGTAATAGCTGGTGATGCCGTCTGCGTGCCGCTCCCACACCTGTTTGGATTCATTCACGGCGGTGTAGCCCTGCTTGCGGGAGACTGTATATTCATCTTCAAGAGACTGACTGAAGCGGTTTATCGTCAAAGTGGAACCTGTACCGTAATCCGATGTCCATTCCCAGTGCTTTCCCTCCCGGAAATCATCTGAAATGACACGGCTCCACGGAGAGATGGGGATGTAGATGTACCATCCGTCTCCGTCAAACCGATGGACGGGAAAATTGCCCAGACTGCCGCCGTCCGGCACAGTGACGCAGTCGATCCAGTCCTGTACATACAGCGGCTTGTCCAAGCCGTATTCTTTTACATACCAGTCGTGAATGCTTTCCTCCATGTTGTCGTGATAACCGGAGAAGTGGGAAAACTCCACATTGGTCTCGTCATACAGCACATCATAGCTCCCGTCCGGATACCGCAGGGCAATGACCATAGTGCTGTACCCGGAGGAATAGTTCCCCTCCTCATCAATATACATTCCACCGGCCTGCACGATATCGTTAGGATTCACATCCGAAAGGTCAAGCTGTATGAGCCAACTGTATCCCCAGGATTCCAAAGTTCCTTTGGGATCCAGACCGTCCAATGCGCCGCTGCAGCCCAGATCCAGAAGCTCACGACCAACGATCCGCAAAGTGACCGGCTCTTCGGCAAACTGCTTTGCGGATTCTTCCCACACCTGAAAATCCAGCGTGTCGTGTCCTTCGGACTGATGCCAGGCGTACGCCTCGATGCTCTCATACTGCCCAGTCATCTGCGGCTCTTCCTCGATTTCTGGCTGTTGTTCCACCGGCGTTTCCGAAAGTTCCTGCTGCCCGCAGCCTGCGACTACAAGCATCAGTGCCGCAGTCAGAAAACACAGGCACATTTTTTTGAACATGAGCAATCTCCTTTCTTTCTGGGATAGAAGGTTTCTCTAAACCATCAATCTACTGGCAGTTATGTTTCGTTTCACGCAAAATCGGACGGCGACCATGTGCAGTAATCCGGATAGCTTTCCATGAAGCCTAAAATGCCTTGCCGAAGTTCCTGTGTCTGTGTAGGGTCCAGGGTATTCAGTTCTGCGCGAACATCATCGAGAGGATGCTCTGCGAGTTCCCGCAGGATATGCCAATCGTGCGTCTGTCCCTCGGTGAGGAAGTATAGCTCCACCAACTGCTTCACATCGGCTTCGCTCAACACATACGGAACATCGACTAGAGAACCTCCGGTGGCGAGTCCAGTGATGTGCCAATTTCCGTCATCTCCCTTTTTAACGGAAGTTTCCGCACCCCAGCCATAATAACCGGCATACTCACCGGTAGTCGGAGGTTCTGTCAGACCGGAACCGGGCTCCCAGTAATTACGCTGCTGGTCTGTCAGCTTCAATTTCAAACCCATGCCAAAGCAGAAATTCGGCATGTCCTTGCCATAGTAGGCATCAAACACCGAGATTCCGCTCACAACCGCATCCTCTGCCCGCCTGCTGAACCAATCCGGACGGTTGATAGAGATTTCGGCATATTGTTCCGCAAGCTTTTGGGCAACGACGCTGTAATCTGTGATGCTACCGTCAACAGAGCAGCGGTCAGTGAGCGCATGTTCATATTCTGCGGTCTCGGCATATTGCAGGAACACATTGAAAAGTTCAGAATATGCGCTGTATGTATTTAGGTTCAGTGGGGTGCCGCGGAAGACTTTTTTTATCCCATCCCGTTCAACCACTAGCAAATTTTCATGAGAACAAATAGTAATTGCCTTCTGCCCACAGGAGAAGCGGAAAGTATAGTCGCAACCGGAACATGCTGCGCTTTCAGCGGTGGTAACTTCGTTCCAGAAGAACTCTGTGGCCAGTCGGTATCCGGGAGTGCTCCAGATAGAATAATACGGGACGGGAGAAACCGTATATTTGTCCGTCTCTCCACCAGCGTTTTCTGTGGTCGTTAAAGAGTAGGTTCCCGGATGTGTCCAAGACGAATCCCAACTCAAGTCGCCTACGAAAATACGGTTGACCGTCTCTTGGATGTATTCTTTATCAACACTATTGGATGCCTCCTCGGCATCCTTCAAAAGACGAGCATACGCTTTATTGTGTTCCAGCTCCAGAAGATCCAGCAGCTCCGAGACACGGTCTCCGGAATATGTAGATTTGCAGTCCTCAATGAGGCGGATAAACGCATCGGTTGCGCCATACCAAGCCACATCAGCAGATGCTATATCCTGACAGATCCACTCTGCCACCACAACATCACCCAATACAGGAAGCTTCTTTGTTTGCGTCCCAAGTGACGCGAGATAGTTTAAGACAGTGTGAGGAGCTTCCATAAAACGGTGGTACATCTCATCTGCTGCGCCTTCGCTCAAAGCGTCAGCAACCATTAAGAAGGCCACCAGCTGATCCAGAGGAACGGTGTTTGTATTCATGAACACATACTCGAATTTGGGATCTTCCAGAGAATTACCGAAAATGAGATCATCTGCATTCTTGGAAACCACAGGCCAACCTACATCTTCATAATATGGATTTCCGGGAGATACGGCATCCACAAACTCGAAGGTCAGCACATACAGGCTGGCTTCCAGATTGTACACGCCTTCCAGTGTGG
>JAGBEM010000146.1 GCA_017936985.1 Oscillospiraceae bacterium | reverse complement strand
CCAAGCGTTTTCCGTCCAAGGTAACTCGAAGCTGCGGGGCGGCTTTCTTGGAAGTGGTCATGGCACAGTACAGGCCATCGTGGTTCTTACTGCCTTCCAGTTCCAGTTTGAAAGTGCTGCTGAACAGATCGGTGGAATGGCCGAATCCTCGACGATCCACATCGCCACCGCCGGGAACATAAATCAAATAGTAGTAGTCCTTGGTTTTGCTTTCAGGGTCGATATGGTGGGTGTACCGAAGCGCATAAACATGGTCGCTTCTGAGTTCAAGTCCCTCCAGCCATTCCCGGACGTATTCTTTTGTGCTTTCGGGTATCTCTTGATCTGCATAGTATTCATCGAAGGTCGTTTCACGCATACTGGAAGAACCTCCGCCAGAAACAGCAGAAAAGCTGAGACCTAACACCAGAATTAGAACTACCGGAATAATGACGATGGCTGCGAGGATCTTCCACAGAGTTTTATCCTTGGGGCGAACAGGCATAACGATATCATTCTGCATTTCCGGTAAGGGCTGGGCGCATCTGGGGCACACAGTCCAATCCGGCTCCACGGGTGTGGAACAGGTCGGGCAGCTTGGCTTGAGCTTTGCGCCACATTTAGGACATACCACATACTGCTCTGTGACTGTCGCATCGCAGCGAGGGCATTTCAGATTGGAGTAATTACCGCGCACCAGCAGATAGATGATAAAGCCAATCAGCGAGGGAGCAAGAATTGCAATCAGTGTCCACAGTGCCGCATTCATCCCACGCCTTTTGGCGTCCCGATAGACATAGACGCCAATCAGCAGAGGGAGCATAACGACAATGATCATGAGCATAAACAGTGAAATAGCAACGGCAACATTACGCACGGATAACGCCTCCTTTCTTAGTTGCAACGATAGCCAGAACGCTACCTCCGGTCGCGGAGAACAGAACATAGGCCAGACATAGCGCGGTGATCCACGGATAGTCCTCCAACACAAGGAAACCAAGCATCGCCGCAGCGATCAACAGAAGAAGTCCGGCAACTGCAATCAATGCCGTCTGCCAACGGAGCCTGCGCCGCTCCAGTTCGGCCCGGAGCATATTCTCATTTAATACAGGCGGCTTGTGCTGTTCAAAATTGTAAATCTGATTCACGGCCAAGCACCTCCTTCAATAGTTTTCTTGCTTTGCTTAATCGGGATTTCACAGTTCCCTCCGGGATGCCCAACACCTGCGCAGTAGCTGCAATATCCATTTCCTCAAAGTAAAACAGGATCACAGCCAGTCGGAGCTTTTCGGGCAATCCGTCAATCGCTTCATAGAGCGGTCCGTAGTCCGGATTTTCCGGTGCCGGGACAGATTGCAGGAGCGCATCTTTTTCTTCATTGGTCTGGAAGTTCAGTAATGGACTTCGTGCAAAGCGCCGCAGGGTGTTGCGGTATGTATTGACGCAGATCTTCGTTACCCACGGCTCAAACTCTCGGCTCGGGTCATACTGCGATATGCTCTTGACCACCCGGAGCCATGTGTCCTGGTATAGATCGTCTGCCTCAAAGGTACTGGCGCAGAGAGACAGGCAAAGCCCATACAGCCGCTTTCCGTATTGCCTTATGTATTGATCGATCAAGCTCTCTGCACCCCCTTTCACTTACATATACAACTGAGAACGCCGTTTGGTTCACTTTATTTGAAATAATTATAGCACAGAAGTAAAGCCCGCAGGAACGGCCTGCGGGCTTTCTTCGTTTTAGAGAGGGATATTGTGAAATCAGTCAAGATCTGCTCCACTCAAATCGACGGTGATCTTGCCGTTTTCCTCGGTGTAGCTGTAAGGGCTGAGCTCGAAATCCGAGTCCTGCTCTGTGAGGCCCACAGCATCGTCGCTTTCGGTCATAGCCTGATCTTCGGTGATTTCGTAAGAGACATCTTCATCGGTGGCAGTCTCACCGAAGTCAACGATGATCATGCCATCTTCCTCGCGGTAATCGTAGGATTCCATTTCAAAGTCGGCATCCTGTTCAGTGAGATCAAAGGCGTCTTCGGAAAACTCAACGCCCTCACGGACCTCATAGGTAACATAGTAATAGATCCCGCAGGCCAGGGCGCTGACAGACATGGCAGCAATCAGGATGGCGGCAACAAGAAAAGATGTGGAGCGGCGTACAACGTGTTTTTTCATGGGAATGACCTCCGTTTCGTGATCGGAGCAATGGGAGGCCAATGCAGCGCGGAGAGACCGTGCATGATCCTCCGGCATTGTGACATGGTCAAATGTCCTTTGATAAAGCTGGTTCATTGAAATCCTCCTTCAGTGTGCTCCGCAGCAAGTTTCGTGCCCGATGCAGACGCATGGAAACCGCTGACGGTGTTATATTTAACATACTGCTGATTTCATCGTGGGTATATCCTTCATAGTAATGCAGATGCACGACCATGCGATACTTATTCGGCAATGCTGTAACAGCTTCAAACAATGCGCTTTCCTCTGGATCAGAGAATGGTATTGTTTCATCCAGCGGTTCCGTCTTTCGCCGCCAGTTCCACCGCATCAAATCCCGGCAGGTATTGACCGTAACGGTTGTCAGCCATGCACGCTCATGACCGGGCAACGGTCGGGCCTTTCCCTCCAGCAGTTTCAGGAATACTGTTTGGACAATATCCTCTGCATCCTGCTGAGACCGGGTGGATACCAATGCGATTCGGTACACCATGTTGTGATATTGGTCGAACAGCGGCAAAAATTCATCTTCTGTCATTCAGGCACCTCCTTCCGGTTTTGTTTGAGGCCTCGTAATAATAGACGTTCGGAAACAGGAAATCCACACATATTCTAAAAATATTTTTTGAAGAAATTACAACGGAACAAACATGCGATTAACTGTTTGAACGATTTATTAAGTTTTATCTTGTCCCATTGACTTTTTTGCGTCTACTCGTGTAGACTATAATCAAGAAGTCTACACAGGTAGACAAGGAGGTTGACTTATGGATATTCCGAAAATTCACGAAGGCGAATATCGCTTTTGTCTGATTATGTGGGAGCATGAGCCGGTCACGGCTGTGGAACTGGTGAAGCT
>JAGBEM010000145.1 GCA_017936985.1 Oscillospiraceae bacterium | reverse complement strand
CGCATTGACGCGATGTAACGCCTTGCCAATACCCGCAAATTCCTTTCCAATGAGGTAACCATGGGAGAACAAGTTTTTTTCCTGAATATGTTCCCGGACTATGAGCCGCCTGAGGAGCTTCAAGAAGCCCTTTCTCAGGCGGCTATCGCTGCTGCGGATCTGGAGCCGCAGACACGGTCTGTTTCTGTGGCAGTGGAGTTCCCCCAATACATATCCGGAAAACTGCTTGATCAGGTGCGGCAGGATATTTGCGGGCTTTACGGCTTGCGTTCGCTTGAGATCACCGCTGTGCATCCTGCTGATCAGCTGCAAAACATCGAGCCAGACGAGCTGATGCAGATGTTTGTCAAGATCAATTCCATGACCAGAGGCTCTCTTGCCGGTGCGAATTGGAATTGGGAGGGCAATACCCTTACCATTCATCTGAAAGCCAATGGCAAGCAGGCAATCGAAGAATGCGTACCTCAGGTGCGCATGGAACTGACCCAGCGCTTTCAGACACAGGTGGAGATCTGCGTGGAAGCAGGGGAATCCCTGGAAGGCAAAGAGTTGTTTGACGCTGTGGAAAAAATGCGCGTCGATCTGATGGGACGCAGTGTATCTGCGCCTGCACAGCAGAAAAAACAGCAGACAGTCTTGGAAGACGGCACTTTCTTTGGCCGTTCCTTTACCGGTCATCCGACGCCAATGAAGGATCTGCGCCCGGATATGGGCGGTGTGATCGTGGAAGGCGTTGTATTTGCTGTAGATCACCGGGAGATCAAAAAGCGCAACGCCTGGGTCATTAGCTTTGATATGACGGATCATACCGGATCGGTTCGTGTCAAGTGCTTTATGGAAAACAACAAGGCCACGCCCATTCGGGAGAATGTGGCTGTTGGAAAAGTGCTGCGTGTTCGGGGCGATCTGAATGTGGATAAGTATGATGGAGAAACAGTATTGAAGCCCTATGCCGTTATGCCCGGTACGATGCCGAAACGGCAGGATAAAGCAGAAGGCATGAAGCGTGTCGAGTTGCATCTGCATACCACCATGTCCAGCATGGACGCGCTGACTGACACCAAAGCCGCGGTCAAGCAGGCCGCAGCCTGGGGACACAGAGCCGTTGCCATTACAGATCATGGCTGTGCCCACTCTTTCCCGGACGCGCTCCACGCGGTGGAGGGCAAGGGTGCTGCCAAAGTGGCAGGGACGGAGGAACCGATCAAGGTGATTTACGGCTGTGAGGGCTACTTCGTCAACGATGTGGAGGGCCGGGAGATCGTTGTGGGTCAGCAGGATATGACCTTTGACAGCGAGTTTGTGGCTTTTGACCTGGAGACTACGGGACTGAATCCGGAAAGCGATACCATTATTGAGATCGGTGCCGTTATTTTGAAAAACGGCAAGGAAATGGAGCGTTTTCAGACCTTTGTCGATCCCCAGCGCAAATTGGATCAGAAGATCGTGGATCTGACCGGTATTACCGATGGGATGCTGGCTGGTGCGCCGAAAATCGAAGAAGTGCTGCCGCAGTTCTTGGAATTTGTGGGTGGCCGTGTACTGGTGGCCCATAACGCCAAGTTCGATACATCTTTTATCCGTAACGCGTGCCGTCAGCTGGGATACACCTATGCTCTGACTTCGGTGGATACGCTGTCTCTTTCTCAGCAGCTGATGCCCCAGTTGAACCGCTTTAAGCTGGATATTGTTGCCAAGGCGCTGAAGCTGCCGAACTTTAACCATCACCGGGCTGCGGATGATGCCAATATCTGCGGCCAGATCATGGCGAAGTTCTTGAAAATGCTGGAGGAAAAGGGCTTCCGATCCATTCAGGAAGTCAATCTGGGACTTGGTAAAAAGCGCTCCAAGGGCGTTATTTTCTCTGCAAGACCCTATCACATCATCCTGTTTGCCAAGAACCAGGTGGGTCTTCGCAACCTCTACCACATCATTTCCGATTCCAACCTGGAATACTTTAAGAAAACACCCAGAATTCCCAAATCCTTGCTGATGGAGCTTCGGGAGGGACTGATCATCGGTTCTGCCTGCGAGGCTGGTGAGTTCTTCCAGGCGGTTTTGGAGGGCAAAAGCGATGAACAGCTGAAAAAGATCGCATCGTTCTATGATTTTCTGGAGATCCAACCCATTGCCAATAACCGGTTTATGCTGGAGCGTGGAATCGCAAAGGACGAAGAACAGCTGCGTGAATACAACCGGACTGTGGTGCGCATTGCAGACGCACTGGGGAAACCCGTAGTCGCTACCGGTGACGTCCACTTCCTGAATCCCGAGGATGAGATATTCCGTCACATTCTGCTGAACACCAAGGGCTTTGAGGACGCTGACAAGGATAATCCACTATATTTCCGTACAACAGATGAGATGCTGGAGGAATTCTCCTATCTGGGTGAAGAGAAGGCCTATGAGGTGGTCGTTATAAATACCAACCTCATTGCGGATATGTGCGAAACACTGCGGCCGGTGCCCCACAATCTGTTTGCTCCGTCCATCGAAAACTCTGTGGAGGATCTGAAGGATCTGGTATATACTAAATTCCACCGCCTCTACGGTGACAATCCTCCGGAACTGATGGTCAAGCGTGTGGAAACCGAGCTGAATGACATCATCTCCTGCCACTACGATGTGATCTATATGTCCGCCCAGAAGCTGGTGCAAAATTCCCTGGAGCACGGCTATCTGGTCGGTTCCCGTGGCTCTGTCGGCTCGTCAATTGTGGCATTCATGTCCGGTATTACGGAGGTTAATTCTTTCCCGCCCCATTACCGTTGTCCGAATCCTGCCTGCAAGCACACCATTTTGGATGTGCCAAAGGGGTACAGCTGCGGTGCGGACTTACCGGATGCGGAGTGTCCGAAATGCGGAAGTCGGCTGGAAAAAGACGGCTTTAACATCCCATTTGAGACTTTCCTGGGCTTCGGCGGTGACAAGGTGCCGGATATTGACCTGAATTTCTCCGGTGAATATCAGGCCAATGCCCATGCATACTGTATCGAAATGTTCGGAAAATCCCATGTTTTCCGGGCTGGAACCATCGGAACAGTGGCTGAAAAGACGGCTTACGGCTATGTGAAAAAGTATATGGAGGAGCGGGGGAAGTCTGCAGGTTCTGCGGAAATGAATCGTCTTGCTTCCGGCTGTGTGGGTGTGCGGCGCACTACGGGTCAGCACCCCGGCGGTCTGGTGGTTATTCCACAGGAGAATGAGATCTGGGATTTCTGCCCGGTACAGCACCCGGCAGACGCGGAGGATTCTGACCAGATTACAACTCACTTTGAATATCACTCCATGGAAGAAAATCTTCTGAAGCTGGATATGCTGGGTCACGATGACCCCACCATGATCCGCATGATGGAAGATATGACCGGTGTGGATGCCAAAACGATTCCCTTGGATGATAAGGACACTATGTCCATTTTCACTTCCTCCAAGGTTTTGGGTTATGAGAACGACAAGCTCCTGGGCCCCACCGGCGCGGTTGCCATTCCGGAGTTCAATACTCGATTTACACGGGGTATGCTGATGGATACCCAGCCCACCCGTTTTGATACTTTGGTGCGGCTTTCCGGCTTCTCTCATGGTACGGATGTGTGGCTGGGCAATGCCAAGGATCTGATCACTTCCAAAACTGCAACAGTAGACTCCACCATCGGCTGTCGTGACGATATAATGATCTATCTGATCTCCTGTGGAATGCCGGAGAAGCGCTCCTTTAAGATCATGGAGGCAGTACGTAAGGGAAGAGGTCTACCCGATGGCGCGGAGGAGGAAATGATCGCAGCGGGAGTGCCGAGCTGGTATATCGGCTCCTGCAAGAAGATCAAGTATCTGTTCCCCAAGGCTCACGCAGTGGCGTATGTTATGATGGCCTTCCGCATTGCTTGGTTTAAGGTCCATCATCCGCTGCCGTTCTATGCGGCATACTTCTACCGCCGCAGTCAGAAGGGCGGCTTTGACGCAGTTCTGATGACCCACGGAAAAGATGTAGTGCAAGCCAATATCGATGCTATCGATAACAATGAAGATGCGACAGCCAAGGATCAGGATCTGCTGACCACGCTGGAAGTCGTGTACGAATACTATCTTCGTGGCTTTGAATTCTTGCCCATCGACATCTATAAGAGCCATGCGACCAAGTTCCTCATTGAGGATGGAAAGCTGCTGCCGCCCTTTGTTTCCATTTCCGGCTTGGGCGAAAGCGCCGCCTGGGACATTATGGAAGGCAGAAAGAATTGCCAATTCTTGTCAATTGAGGAGTTCTCTGCTGCCTGTCCTAAGGTCTCCAAGACCCATATTCAGATGCTGAAGGACGCAGGCGCATTTGGCGATCTGCCGGATGTGAACCAGGTCAGTCTGTTTTAGTTGCAAATTTTTACAGGATATGCTATAATTTCAGTATATTTTCAGTGGAGGAAAACCTATGCAGGATACCGGAAGACAATTTCATATTCACTGTGTAGAGGGTGATGTTGGTCGTTATGTGTTTCTGCCCGGAGATCCGGGACGTTGCGAGAGCATTGCGGCGCTCTTTGATGATCCGGTACATATCGGTATGAACCGGGAGTATAATATCTACACCGGCACGCTGCTGGGCCAGAAGGTCAGCGTTTGCTCCACCGGCATCGGCGGACCTTCCGCGTCTATTGCAATGGAGGAATTGGCTGCAATCGGTGCGGATACCTTTATCCGTATCGGCACTTGCGGCGGTATTGCTTTGGATGTATGTCCCGGTGATGTGGTGGTCGCCAGCGGTGCGATCCGCTATGAGCACACATCCTTGGAGTATGCACCCATTGAGTTCCCAGCGGTTGCGGACTTCGACATCACCGCAGCGCTGAAGACTGCGTCTGAGGAGCTTGGCTACGGTACCCATGTGGGCGTTGTCCAGTGTAAAGACTCCTTCTACGGCCAGCACAGCCCCGAGAAGTCGCCTGTGTACTACGATCTTTTGCAGAAGTGGGAAAGCTGGAAACGACTGGGCGTAAAGGCCAGTGAAATGGAGTCTGCAGCACTGTTTGTGGTGGCTGCGGCACTGGGTGTAAGATGCGGAAGCTGCTTCCATGTGATCTGGAATCAGGAACGGGAAAAGGCTGGACTGGATATGTCCATGACGGAGGACACCTCCGGTGCTATCAAGGTGGGCATTGAGGCTATGAAGCGGATCATTGCCGCGGATTTGAAGAAGTAATAGAATCGGCTGTGTATCAATGTATACACAGCCGATTTTTATTCGCAAGTAAGGGAAGAAAGATAATGCTATTTAACGGGTATGATGATTCATTAATAGCCTTTTGACGAAAGTGGTCAAATCTAAGCCGTTAACCAGTCCACCTCGATAAATGTATAGATCTTTCCATCCTCGTTTGATTTGACTTTAAGCTCACCTTTTTGCTGATACCACTTGAAATTACCCCCAAAATATTGTTCCGGAATGTTGACTGGCATCCCATCAACTATTTCTACACCTAAAACCCGGTCAATCCATATACCATTTCCATAATCAATCGAACACTCCATTACTTCATATGTTCCATCATCATTGTACACTTTTACACACATATGATCTGAGGAAGTGTATAAAGTAAAATCGATGCTCATCTTTAATTCATCGCAATACCAGATGCCAGTTTCTGGATGCTTGTATGTTATGCTGCATGCGGAGGTGAATAACAGGATAGAGCATATTACACACAAGTTAATAATCTTTCTCATGATTATCTCTCCGTTGTTTATTTAAAAGAATTGCGTTCTATTTTCTAGTGCTCTTCAGATAGTAAACCCAAATAAGGCCTTCTTTTTTCTTTGTTGAGCAGTGGGATGAGATCCATGCTCTAATTTTCTCGAATGCTGACTTAAGCGGTTTGATTTCTTCTTTAAGTCCTTTGCTGGCTAGATAAAACCTGATGATGGTTTGCTCTGCGCGTTTCTCACAGGAGTATTCAATATAGGGAGTTTCTCGATCGCGGGCTTGAATTGCTTTTGTACCTGGAGTAGGAAAGCTTTCTTGAGGGGAATACCAGAAGTGATCCTTGTTTGTGGCTGTAACGAACAGGGACTTGTTGTAGTCTGATATGTAAGGTGTTTCGGCGTCTGTGATCAACGCGGGCAGAATGGTGAGAGTGCATTCCTGTCTCACAAACTGTAACAGTTCCTGCTCGGTATTTTGATCAATCAATACATAAAATTGTGAATTCATTATGGTACTCCGCTTTGTAAAAAGTTATATTATAAGTATACAATTCTTTAACGCTGTTGTCAATTTCCTTGTAATTACCGGAGCTCATTGCGTTGACAATATGATTGCTTTATGCTACTATGGGTCAAATAATTATAAACAGGAGGATAATTTATGATACGCGAAATGGAACGCAGCGACATACCGAAGTGCGTGGATGTCATCAGAGCTGCGTTTGCAACAGTTGCGGACGAGTTTGGTATCACTGCTGAGAATGCACCCAGATTTACTGCATTCGCAACGGATAAGATGCGAATTGAATGGCACTTTCTGCATGAAAAACGACCTATGTTCGTTTACTGCATGAATGACGAAATTGTAGGATATTATTCTCTTGCGATGATGGAGAATCATGCGTGTGAACTCAACAATTTGAGTGTATTGCCACAGTATCGCCACAATGGCATAGGTGCACAAATGCTACAACACGCATTTCAATATGCGAAGCAAAATGGCTGTACTGTCATGAATATCGGAATTGTGGAAGAAAATCAAGTGCTGCGCAAGTGGTATGAGGGCTTCGGATTTGTCCATACAGGTACAAAAAAGTTTGATTTCTTTCCGTTTACCTGCGGGTATTTGTATCGTCAATTATAATGCAAAAACCACCGGTCAACCGGTGGTTTTTGATTTCGTTTTTACTGGGATCTGGGACAAAATGACGGCGATAAATACAAGAATACAGCCGAGAAGCTCCCAGGTTGTCATGATTTCTTGCAGGAACAGAAAGCCGCAGATAGCGGCAAAGACTGATTCCAGGCTCATGATCAGCGATGCGGCACCCGGCTCCATGTGTTTTTGTCCGATGATCTGCAGGGAATAGGCTGCGCCCATGGAAAGGAAGCCTGCGTAGCACATGGGCCACCAGCTGCCCTGGATGCCTGCCAGTGTGGGAGTTTCTGTGAAGAGCATGATCGCCGCAGAACCTAGAGCACAAAAGG
The DNA here is from genome assembly GCA_017936985.1 of Oscillospiraceae bacterium. The sequence goes on along the minus strand of JAGBEM010000145.1, from coordinate 4,525 downwards.
CGGATTGCAGACAGTTGAGTCGCAGAGGGTCTACATTCGGTGCGTAGTGATCGATGACTGTGATCTGCACCGCAAAGGCCACTGCGCAGATCAGCAGGCAGATGTCACCAATGTTAACGGTAGTTGCTCCGGCGCAGCTGAGAAAGTAAAGGCCAACAACGGCTAGCGCGACACTGATCGGGATCATAGGGGAGGGGCGGCGCTTGAGAAGAATGCCGATTAGCGGGACAAAAATGATGTACATTGCCGTGAGAAATGCAGATTTACCGGCATCGGTATAGACGATGCCTATCTGCTGCAGATTGACTGCAATACATAGCGGAATGGCGCTGAATAATCCGCCCAGCCAGAGCTTTCGGTCAGCAAACCGGGCAAAGAAGTTCTGGCCATCTTTTTTGCCAAGGTCAAATACCGCGATCACTGCCAGCAAACCGATAGCTGCCATAGTGCAGCGGATGGCCTGGAAGGTAAATGGGCCTACATGATCCATACCTACACTTTGGGCTACAAAGGCGCTTCCCCAGATCACAGTAGCAAGGAGCAGACTGACGCTGCCCCGTAATTTGTTTTTCATAGTATCACCGATTGACAATCTACCATATTTCCGCATGAAAAGCAAGATTGCAATTTGCTTTCCATGGTGGTATAATGAGTCCATAATTTTTCACTTAGGAGGTAAACCATGGAAGAAATCAAAAAGATCCCTCAGCGCAGCGAGATCGCTGTGGAAGATACCTGGGCAACAGAGGATATGTATGCATCTGACGAGGCTTGGGAAGCGGAGCTGGCAACAGTAGCGGAGGATCAGGCTAAGGCTGTTGCCTTTGCAGGTAAGCTGGGACAAAGCGCACAGGATCTGTACGACTACCTGTATGAAGGTGAGATGGTTCATCAGAAGATCAGCCTCCTGGCAAACTACTGTATGCGCAAGGCTGACGAGGATACCAGAAACTCCAAGTATCAGGGTATGGTCGGTAAATTCTACTCTGTGATGGTTGCTTTCAGTGCAGCCTGCAGCTTTGATACCCCGGAGATCATGTCGATCTCTGACGAGACACTGGATAAGTTCTATGCAGAGCAGCCTAAGCTGGAGCGTTACCGCCGGTATCTGACCAATATGCGCCGGCGCAAGGAGCATACCCTTTCTCCTGCGGAAGAAAAGCTCCTGGCAGCGGCCGGTGAAATGGCTTCTGCGCCTGATGATATTTACGGCATGTTTGCTGACGCAGACATTTCCTTTAAGGATGCAGTGGACAGCAAGGGCAATGCACACCCCCTGCGTCAGGGTACATTTGTTTCCTATGAGTCCAGCTCTGACCGGGAGCTCCGGAAGAGCGCTTATGAGAATCTGTACGACAGCTTTGCGTCCTTCAAGAATACGGCTGCCGCGCTGCTGAATGCCCAGAACAAGCAGCAGAAGTTCTTTGCAGAAGCCCGGAAGTACCCCAATGCCTTTGAGGCTGCGCTGGACATAACCAATGTTCCTACCTCTGTATATCTGAATCTGATCGAAGCTGTCCACAATAATCTGGATACCATGCACCGCTATGTGCGTCTTCGCAAGAAGCTGCTGGGTGTGGATGAACTGCATTTTTACGATGTTTATGCACCGCTGGTTGCGGATGCAGACACCAAGATCCCCTTTGCCCAGGCAAAACAGACGGTTTACGATTCTCTGGCACCTCTGGGCGAGGAATACCGCAAGATCTTGAAAGAGGGCTTTGAGAATCGTTGGATCGATGTGTATCAGAATGAGGGTAAACGCAGTGGTGCATATTCTGCCGGTGCGCGCGTACATCCCTATGTTCTGCTGAACTACACCGGTACACTGGACAGCCAGTTTACGCTGGCGCACGAAATGGGTCATGCACTGCACTCTTATCTGTCCAACAAGACTCAGAATCCCGTTGATGCAGGCTATGTGATCTTCGTTGCGGAGGTGGCTTCCACCTGTAATGAGGCACTGCTGATGGAATACTTGCTGGGCAAGACCACCGACAAGAAGGAGCGGGCCTATCTGATCAACCATTTCCTGGAGCAGTTCAAGGGTACACTGTTCCGCCAGACCATGTTTGCTGAGTTTGAGCTGAACATCGGCAGAATGGCTGCTGAGGGTAAGACACTGACGGCTGATGTTCTGTGTGCCGAGTATAAGCGCCTGAATGAGATGTACTTTGGACCGGACATGGTTGTGGATGACCGGATCGCCGTGGAATGGGCAAGAATTCCCCATTTCTATATGAATTACTATGTGTTCCAGTATGCCACCGGTTACTCTGCGGCGATCGCCCTGTCTCGGAAGATCCTCAGCGAGGGTGAAAGTGCTGTTAAGGATTACATTGGCTTCCTGTCCGGCGGCTGCTCCAAGAGCCCCATTGACCTGCTGAAGGGTGCAGGTGTGGATATGACCAGCCCCGAGCCGGTGAATCAGGCACTGAAGCTTTTTGGCGAACTGATCGACGAGATGGAAGCGCTGGTGGAAGAATAATGGCTGAGCTGTTTCTGCCCACACTGCACACTTTCGCTATGGATAACATTTTCACCGGTTCTATGGGACCTTTCCGATTTCGGGCGAAGCCCAATGTGGTGAAAGCAAACCAGAAGGAAGTGGATTTTGAACAAAGCACCATCACCGCTGAATTTTGGCACGGTCCGTTGTGCTATGAAAAGAGCACCATGGAAGGGGAGATGACCTTTCCTATGACAGAAGCGGGAAGACTTGCCATGAAGAAGTGGCTGGAAGAGAATATCTAAAAAAGAGAAGGTTCCGATTGGAACCTTCTCTTTTTGAAATCAAGGATCGGGAATGTCGACCAGCAGACTATAGGGACAGTCATATCTTATACCGGAGTAAGTCCAATGGACATCAATAAAGCAGCGGTACATGAGGTTGCCTTCGACGTGAATCAGCAATCCACCGGTCAGTTCAACTTTTGTTTTGGTACAGTTGTTCTTCATGTGGGTATCAGCAAATTCGTTGAGTGCGACCTCAATGGCCTCCATGTCCAGCGGAATGGTAGTGTAGGAGTCGAAAGTGTGCTCATTGAACCAAAGGGTAATGCGCACAGTTGAATTCTCAAAATCAAAATTTAGAATTGCATTAATCTCATCTGTTGTAGCAACAGAATCTATATGGCGGACGTATCGAAAATTATAGCTTCTGAGAAGTTCGTTCTCTGTGAAGTCTGCCTTAAAACCTTCAGCGTTGCGACCACTGGAGCCATTTTGAGAATACTTTGTAAAGTATGTACTGCAGGTTGGATACAGCGAATCCCAGTCCTCATCAGAAAATTGTGCGACAAATGTGCGGATCCATTGCTCGTACTGGGTTTGATCCATGTGCGCAAATTCCTCTAATGACAGGCCGTCCAGGGTAACCTTGGCCAGCTCCATAGTGTCGGACCAGTACAGGCAGTTGACCGTGTCATCCGCGTTCGCATATTCATAGACATGACCGTTCCATGGACGGTATTGCGAGGAAACATAGCGCAATGCATGATCGGTTTCATCTATGCGGATGGTCTGTGTTTTTTGAGAAGGTGCCGGCGGCTCTGCGTTACTCAGACATGAATCAATCATCGTGAAGTCAGTAAGGCAACCTACCTGCTCAAAAAGTGCAACTACATAGACTTCGTAATTATTGCCGAAAACAAATTCTGTTTCTGATGGGGACTGCTCGCGCATCGAACAGCTGCATAGCGTGGCAAGAAGTGCTGCCACAAATATAAAGATTAGTATTTTCTTCATAGCAAGCCTCCGTTCTGTGTAAATAAGCATATGCACTAAGTATCTTCCAATACTAATATATAAGATCACCTGCAGGTATGTCAAGTTAAGCTTCGGTTACAAATTCTTTCAGAATGTTTTAAAAATGCCAAAGACAGCCTTGACAATTCCGCATTTTATGATAAAATACTGACGATATGCAAAGACTATTCGGAAATAAAGCAAAGCGGCAGTCTTCAGAGAGAGGGGATGGGTGCGAACCCTCGGCTTAAGCTATGCAGGCCACTTCCGAGTTGCCCGGGATGACCGGGACGGGCGCTCCCGTTACAGAGCAGCTAAGATGCCGCTTTGCGGCGAATTAGGGTGGTACCGCGATCAATCGTCGCCCCTATGATAGGGGTGGCGTTTATTTTTTGTATGTAAATTAATTTGGAGGTTATTCCTATGAGTCACAAACCCTATGGCGTAAACGAGCTGCGCGAGATGTTCCTGCGATTTTTTGAAAGCAAGGGCCATCTGCGTCTGCCCAGCTTTTCTCTGATTCCTCAGAACGATCAGTCCTTGCTGCTGATCAACTCCGGCATGGCACCCATGAAGCCCTATTTCAAGGGCGAGGTGGAGCCGCCTCGGCGCCGTGTCTGCACCTGCCAGAAGTGCATCCGTACCGGCGATATCGAGAATATCGGCAAGACCGCCCGCCACGGCACTTATTTTGAGATGCTGGGCAATTTCTCCTTCGGCGACTATTTTAAGCATGAGGCAATTGCGTGGTGCTGGGAATTTCTGACCAAGGTTGTCG
>JAGBEM010000144.1 GCA_017936985.1 Oscillospiraceae bacterium | reverse complement strand
TGTCTTTGTAAATCATGGCGACGAAGAGGCCTGTGAAGCATTCCGGGGACTTTTGGAGGAGATGGGCTATCATGCCCAGGCACCTTTTAGTGGTACGCAATACGATCTGCTCACAGGAAAGATGACAGCTTATGCAGAAGGGAAGCGCATCGACCGCACCCAGAAGCTAAAGAGCGACACCCGGGCATACCAGATCTACCGGGATCTGGTAGCGGCAGCAGAGGAGCTGCTGAGTCTGGCAAAGAAATGTTTGGGCCGTTCCAACAAGGATAACAGCAAGCTGACCGATCAGATCCGGGCACTGACAGAAAAATGGCGCTGATGTGACAAAGTCACGGAAGTCTGCGCCTAACCCGGGTACAATAGCATTACAAAAACAAATACAGGAGGAAACAAAAATGTCTTTACTGCATATTACGAAAGAAAATTTTGAAGCGGAAGTTTTGAAAAGCGAGAAGCCGGTTCTGGTGGACTTTTTCGCAACCTGGTGCGGTCCCTGCCGGATGGTAGCCCCTGTCCTGGAGGAGATCGCAGAGGAGAATGAAAACATTAAGGTAGTCAAGATCGATGTAGACCAAGAGCCGGGTTTGGCACAAAAGTTCGGCGTTACCAGTATTCCGCTGCTGGTGGTCATGAAAGACGGCCAGGTGATCAATCAGTCCCTGGGCGCGAAACCCAAAGACCAGATCCTTAGCATGATTCCCTGATATAAGACCCTCCGCTGCTTTCAGCGGAGGGTTCTTTCATAAAAAACAGTGGAAATCTCTTCTGTGCAATGGTATAATGATCAAAAAGCCATACAGGAGGACAAATGATGGAATTTCTCTATCTGTTGGAAAAGATCCGGATACCGATCTTGGATGAGATCATGCTGCTGATCACCCGGCTGGGTGAGGAAACTGCCTTTTTGGTGCTGGCGCTGATCTTTTTTTGGTGCGTGGATAAGAAAAAAGGATACTATCTTATGGCGGTAGGCTTTGTGGGAACTGTCACCAGCCAGTTTATGAAGTTGCTGTGCCGTATCCCCAGACCCTGGGTTCTGGATGAGAAGTTTACCATTGTGGAAGAGGCCAGGGAAGCTGCTTCCGGCTATAGCTTTCCCAGCGGTCACAGCCAGTCGGCTGTAGGCACTTTTGGTTCGATCGCCGCATCCATGAAGCAGCGCTGGCTGAAGGGGATCGCCATTGCTTTGGCTGTGCTAGTGCCCTTTTCCAGAATGTATCTTGGCGTGCACACACCGGCGGATGTGTTGGTTGGCTCCGGTATCTCTCTCGTTTTGGTGTTTGCGCTGCACCCGGTGATATTCAAGGGCGGCGATAAGGCGATGAAGATCCTGATCGCGGTCATGTTGGCGATGGCCATTGGTCAGCTTGCTTTTGTGGAGCTGTATCCGTTCCCTGCAGATACGGATGCGCACAATCTGCAGTCCGGAATAAAGAATGCCTATACGCTCATGGGTTGTCTGATCGGTGTGGCTGTGGTGTACTTTGTGGACAGCAAATGGCTGAATTTCCAAACAGGTGGTGTTTGGTGGGCACAGATCTTGAAGGTCGTAGGCGGTCTGATCGCGGTGTTGTTGGTAAAAGAAGGCCTGAAAGCACCGTTGGATGCACTGTTTGCCGGACACATGGCAGCCCGTGCAGTGCGGTATTTCATGATCGTTACGGTGGCCGGTATTGTTTGGCCTTTGAGTTTCCGGTGGTTTTCCGGCTTGGGAAAGGAGAAATGATATGAGTGCCATTCGTGTGAAGAAATTATCTCCCATGGCGATTTTGCCAACTTACGGCTCTGCCGGCGCTGCGGCGGCGGATCTGTATGCCTGCTTGGAGACAAGCGTGACCATCGATCCCGGACAGACTGTATTTATTCCCACAGGACTTTCCATGGAGATTCCGGCAGGCTGCGCAGGACTGATTTACGCCCGCAGCAGCATGGGCGCCAAACGGGGTCTGGCTCCTGCCAATAAAGTGGGCGTGATCGACAGTGATTACCGGGGAGAGATCAAGGTGGTTCTGTTTAACCATAGCTCAGTGGCGCAAACTGTGGAACCCGGCGAACGGATCGCTCAGATGATCATCACACCGGTGCTGACCCCTGCCTATGAGGAAGTGGACGCGCTGTCCGATACAGACCGGGGTGCCGGCGGGTTTGGATCCACAGGAAAATAAACCCTTCGAGGCGATTCACAAACGCCCGAAATCGGTCAATACGTTTTATCGGAGGTACAGACAATGACACAATTGGATTTTCTGCTTGGAATGTTGTTTATCTGGTTTGTATTGATTATCGGAATTGCTGTCAGCACAGTTTTACTTATCGTACGGATAATCCGCAAAACCGGTTGCAAAACTGTCTTGATTTCCTTGGGCATCCATCTCGTTTTGTTTGCTGTAACGGTTTTGTATACTGCTTCTCATTCAACCTATTATCGATACAACGACTGGGAAATCCTGCAAAGCAATGTTTATGAGGTTCAGGAAAAGTATGGCGCGTTTGATTTAGGCAAAATCAGTGAAGGCCACAGCGGTACAGTTGCCTATTTCATCTATGAGGATAATGGCCCCATTATGCCTGACCACTTGGACCATTTCTACTATATGGAATATGACGAGAATGGTATTATTTACAAAGTCTATAACGGCTGTGCGCCGGGCGGTTGAATATGTCCTGAATAAAATAAAAACGGCACCCATCCGGGTGCCGTTTTTGCATATTTTTTAATAATACAAAATATCCGAATATGTGGGGTAAGGCCAATAGGTTTTAGCGGTGAGCTTTTCCAGAAGATCCGCGTCCTTGCGCAGAGCCTGCATCATGGGCACGGTAACCTTGCCGTGGTAATCCGCAGCTTCCTGGCTGCCGGCTGGCACGGCTTTCAGTGCCTCGTGCAGCGCCTCGCACTTTTCGTACAGGCTGTCGCAACATACAGACAACCGCTGAGCCAGGGATTGCTCTGTTTTGGCGGAAACACCGGCTTTGCGCTTGCGTTCAACAGCTTCTGCAAGATCGGAAGAATACCGCAGTGCGGCGGGCAGAATCTGATGCAGGGTCATATCCACCATGGTTCTTCCTTCGATGTTGATGACCTTCCGGTAGTTTTCCAGATGGATCTCATGCCGCGCCCGGAACTCGTTTTCTGTAAAAATGCCATGCCGGGTGACCAGATCAATGTTTTTCTGACTGATGTAGGTGGGCAGCGCTTCCGGGGTGGAACGCAGGTTGCTTAGACCCCGCTGAACGGCTTCTTTTTTCCAGACATCCGAATAGCCGTCACCGTTGAAAATCACTCTCTGATGGGCTGTGAGGGCATCACAGATCACTTTCTGCAGGGTAGCATCAAAATCTTCAGAGTTTTCCAGAATATCCGCAAACTGCCCCAGCACATCAGCCATGATCGTATTCATGGCGATATTGGGGCCGGCAATGGACTGGGAAGAGCCCACCATACGCAGCTCAAACTTATTGCCGGTAAAAGCGATGGGGGAGGTGCGGTTGCGGTCAGTGGTGTCCTTGGGAATGGCGGGCAGAACATCCACACCGATCCGCAGCTGCCGCTTTTCCGGGTCTGTGTAGCTGGAGCCTTGAATAATGGATTCCACCACAGCATTCAGCTCATCACCCAGGAAGATGGAGATGATGGCAGGTGGCGCTTCGTTGGCACCCAGACGGTGATCGTTTCCGGCGGTGGCAACTGTGCAGCGCAGGAAATCCTGGTACTCATCCACACCCTGAATGAAGGCTGCCAGAAACAGCAGGAACTGGGCGTTCTGCCGGGGCGTTTTGCCGGGGCTGAACAGATTTTTGCCACTGTCCGTACAAAGTGACCAGTTATTGTGCTTACCGGAGCCGTTGACACCGGCGAAAGGCTTTTCATGGAGCAGACACACCAAATCATGCTTGGCAGCGCATTTTTTCATGATCTCCATGGTCAGCTGATTGCCGTCGCAGGCGTTGGACGCATCGGAGTAAATGGGTGCCATTTCGTGCTGACAGGGGGCACCCTCATTGTGCTTGGTCTTGGAGGTGATACCCAATCTCCAGAGCTGCTCATCCAGATCCTTCATGAAAGAAGAAACACGGGTGCGGATAGTGCCATAGTAATGATCACCCAGCTCCTGCCCCTTGGGGGCGTGGGCACCGAACAGCGTTCTTCCGGTCAGCCGCAGATCTTCCCGCTGTGCATACAGTGCCTTGGGGATCAAGAAATACTCCTGCTCCGCACCAACGGATACCTGGATCCGCTGTGTCTGCTGGTCACCAAAGAGCCGCAGGATCCGCAAGGCTTCCTTGGAAATAGCATCCAACGAGCGCAGTAAAGGTGTCTTTTTGTCCAGTGCGTCACCGGTATAGGAGAAGAAGCAAGTAGGAATGTACAAACTGCCGTCTTTTACAAATGTGAAAGAGGTCGGATCCCAGGCGGTATAACCTCGGGCTTCAAAAGTGGCCCGCAGACCGCCGGAGGGGAAAGAGCTGGCATCGGACTCGCCGCGCACCAATTCTTTGCCGGAAAACTCCATAATGACCTTGCCGTCACCGGTGGGACTGATAAAGGAATCGTGTTTTTCCGCAGTAATGCCGGTCATGGGCTGGAACCAGTGGGTATAGTGGGTAGCACCCTTTTCGATGGCCCAGAGCTTCATGGCTTCCGCGATTTCATTGGCGATCTCCAGAGGCAGGGAAGACCCGGTGTTCAAGCATTGCTTCCAGGCGTTATAGGTATCGGCGCTGAGCCGCTGTTGCATGGTAGCATCGTTAAAAACATCGGTACCGAATATCTCGGGCACATTGAGAATGTCGCTCATGGTAGCACGTCCTTTCGGAAAAATGATCATAAATACGCATCATACATAAATTTTATGTCATCGCACAGTAAAAAGCAAGGGTGAATTTTTCCGAATTTCCGGTTTATCCCGGCACAGTTTTGTGCAATGGTACGAAAATGGTAGAATTTTGCAAGTTTTAAAATTTAATCATGCAAAAATGGTTGCAATTTCTATCTCAACAGCGTATAATATGCCCGATATGACTTGAAAATGACGGAAAGGATGAATTGTATGGCAACCTATTCTTGCAGATCCAGAGAGGAACTTCTGATCGAGCAGAAGATACTTCGTGTCCGTTATGAGCATTTGACCGACGAAAATCTGAAGCTGGATATGTCTCGTGGCAAGCCCAGCAGAAAGCAGATCGACATGGTCAGTGATATGCTGACTGTGCTGACAGATCCGGCCGATTGTATCATAGACGGCAATGACAGCCGCAACTACGGTGATTTGGCTGGTCTGCAATGTGCCAGAAAATACTGGGCGGATATTTTAGGCTGTAAACCTTCCCAGACCTTTGTAGGCGGCAATGCCAGTCTGACACTGATGCATGATCTGATTGCCCGGGCCTATGCGCACGGCTTGAAAGATAGCCCCCGGCCCTGGTGCAAGGAGGAAAAGGTAAAATTTTTGTGCCCCTCTCCCGGTTATGACCGGCATTTCCGCATTACGGAGAGCTTCGGATTTGAGCTGATCATCGTACCCATGACCCCGGATGGCCCGGATATGGATCTGGTGGAAGAACTGGTGAAAGACCCGACGGTGAAAGGTATCTGGTGTGTTCCCAAATACTCCAATCCTCAGGGCTACTGCTACAGCGAGGATACCATTGACCGCTTTGCCAACCTGAAGCCTGCGGCACCGGATTTTGCAATCATGTGGGACAATGCATACTGCATCCACGAATTTGATGGGGACTTTGAGCCTTTCCGTGACATCATTCAGCTGTGCGCAGATGCAGGCCGCCCTAATATGGTCTATGAATTTGCATCTACCTCCAAGATCACCTTCCCCGGCGCAGGTATTTCGGTGATGGCATCCTCGGAAGATAACATTGCCTATCACTTGAAGCTGATCGGCGTACAGACCATTTCCTACGATAAGGTAAATCAACTGCGCCATGTGCTGTATTTGAAGGATAAGGCTCACACATTGGAACTGATGAAGCGTCACGCCCAGATCATGGGGCCCAAGTTCGAGATGGTGCTGCGGATCCTGCGTTCTGAACTGACCAATAAGGGTGTTGCACACTGGCATCATCCCAAGGGCGGATATTTTGTCTGTGTGGCTGCCATGCCCGGAACGGCAAAGCGCACATTGGAGCTGTGCAAAGCCGCCGGTGTGACCTTGACGGAAGCCGGTGCCACCTATCCTTATGGCGTAGATCCCCAGGATTCCATGATTCGGGTAGCTCCCAGTCTGCCACCCCTGGAAGAATTGGAAAAGGCTATGCAGGTGCTGTGTGTATGTCTGAAGCTGGCAGCCCTGGAAAAACTGCTGGATGCATAAATAAGAGGCGGATTTTCCGCCTCTTATTCTTTACTTTTTTGGCGCTATCCTGTAAAATAGCAAAAAAGGAGGCGTGTTTTATGCCAACACCCAAGGAACTTTATTATGAGAAGCGGGGACAGGTTCTGGTAAAGAATCTGCAAAGCCGCCATTTTGACGCGTACTACTGCAAAACCGGGGAGGACGCCCTGACTAAGGCTCTGGAGCTGATCCCGGCAGGTGCATCTGTAGGTTGGGGCGGTGCCATGTCCTGTCAGCAGATCGGACTCATGGACGCTGTCCGAAACGGTGATTATCATGCTATTGATCGGGATGCGGCGAAGGATCCTGCCCAGCGGGAGCAAATTTCCCGCGATTGCCTTGGCGCGGATGTATTCCTCACCGGTGCCAACGGCTTGAGCCTGGATGGTCAGATGGTTAATATCGATGGTACCGGCAACCGGGTGGCAGCCATTATCTATGGCCCTAAAACGGTGCTGGTCGTAGCTGGCATGAACAAGGTTGCGGACTCCTTGGAGGAAGCTATCCGCCGGGCAAGAACGGTGGCAGCACCTGCCAATCAGCAGCGCTTTCTGCGCAATACCCCCTGTACTGTTACCGGCACCTGCGGTGATTGTAAGTCAGATGATTGCATTTGCAACCAGATCGTCATTACCCGGCACTGCCGCCCGGCAGGACGGATCAAAGTCATCCTGGTAGGAGAGGACCTGGGATTGTAATGCTGAAAAGACTCTATGAAAAATATGCAGATGTGTTGACTTACCTGGTGTTCGGTGTGCTGACCACAGTGATCAATTATCTGGTCTATATTCCGTGCTATAATCTGCTGGGGTTCAGCGGCGCGGCCAGCAATGCCGTTGCCTGGGTCGTGGCGGTAGCCTTCGCATTTTTGACCAATAAGCCATTTGTGTTTAAAAGCCGCGATTGGTCGGCGAAAGTGCTGCTGCCGGAATTGACAAAATTCTTGGGCTGCCGCATTGGCTCTGGCCTTTTGGAAACAGTCATTATTTTTGCGGCTGTGGATTGCCTGAACTGGAACGGAAACTGGATGAAGCTTTTTACCAATGTTATGGTGATTGTTTTAAACTATTTGGGTAGCAAGTTGCTGGTTTTTGGAGGAAAGAGGAATGAAGACTGACAGGATGGATATCAACGTGCTGGAAACCATTCTCTAAAATGAAAGACCGCGTAAATCCGCGGTCTTTTCGCAATTTTCAAACATTTTGTTTACAATTTTGTATCGAATCCTGTCGGGAATATGCTACAATAGAGAAAAACAGACGCTGGAGTGTAATCTATGGCTTTTTTGGAATTTGAAAATGTAGGTAAAACCTACCAAATGGGGCAGGTGCAGATCAATGCCCTGCACGATACTTCCTTTACTGTGGAAAAAGGGGAACTGGTGGTCATCGTTGGCCCTTCCGGTGCCGGTAAGACCACACTGCTGAATATTCTCGGCGGTATGGATACCCTGACCACCGGTAAAGTAACCCTTGACGGACAGGAGATCTCCAAATTCAGCCGCAAGCAGCTGACGGAGTACCGGCGGCACGATGTGGGCTTTGTGTT
>JAGBEM010000143.1 GCA_017936985.1 Oscillospiraceae bacterium | reverse complement strand
GTATGTCGAGATGATCAACACCTACGGCGGCGCAATGCCCGGCGCCATCGGCGTTCCCGAAGAGCAGCTGCGTCACGCTGCTGAGCTGGCTGTCTGCAAGATCAACATCGACTCCGACCTGCGTCTTGCCATGACCGGCACCATCCGTAAGTTCTTCAACGAGCATCCCGACAAGTTCGACCCCCGTGAGTACCTGAAGCCCGCCCGTGCCAACATTAAGGAGCTGGTCCGCCACAAGCTGATCAACGTCCTGGGCTGCGCCGGCAAGGCCTAAGAGATTCTCAAACACAAAGACTCCCTCGCTCGAGGGAGTCTTTTTTGCGTTTAATTCTTGTTTAAGATTTCCCAAGGGTTATTGACAGAAAAAGGGCACTGTTTTACCATAAATGCATCCACAACAAACACACAGGAGCAGAACTATGAGACCGCAGCTTTTCGGAATTGAGCACATCTTGTATATCATCCTATCTACCATTTTGGCAAGCGCAGCTCTGCTTATTGCCAAAAAGTTTGCAAAAACCGCCAGATCCCAAACGATCTTCCTGAAAAGTCTGGCAATCTTGCTTTTTGCCGCCATCGTAACCAACCGAATCTCGCAGGTTTTCCGCTATGCCACCGTCCGGTGGTGCTGCATCATTCCCGACAGCTTTTGCGGCATGACAAGCCTGGTTTTGGCGCTGGCCGTCCTCTTCGGCAAGAAAAACAATAATGTATTGCATTTTGTCTGGCTGCTTGGCTTGTTTGGTGGTATATCAACAGTCATTTACGCCACTTTCTTAGATCAGGATGTGTCTTTTTTCTATATCCCCACCATTTCCGGGTTACTTCACCACAGTTTTTCCGCGATGCTCGTGGTCGCCATCCTGATGTTTCAGCAAATCGATATTACCTATAAAAAGTGGTATTGCACCTTTTTCGGCTTTACCTGCTACTTAACGCTCGGCGCATTTTTAATGCACACCTTTGATCTTAGCGATGCCTACCATATCGCCGAACCATTGATCCCCGATACCCCGCTGACCGCTTGGGTCATGGCGCCTATGTATGCAGTTGGCTACGGTCTTATTCTGCTTATTGTAGAATTGGTAAAAAGAAAACGGAAGGTAAAAGACTCCCTCAAGTGAGGGAGTCTTTTGGTCTGCAGATGCTTTGAAAATCGATTGTACAGAGAGAAAGCCCGGTACTATACGATCTTCCCTCTTGTAAATATGAGGAAAATGTGGTAAACTGAATTAGTTTGATAAAAATCTCTGATTAGGAGTTTAGTGTTATGTCAACCTTAGAACAAGAGATCAGCCGCCGTCGGACATTTGCAATCATCTCCCACCCCGACGCCGGTAAGACTACGTTAACAGAAAAATTCCTGCTGTACGGCGGTGCCATCGCCCAGGCAGGTGTTGTCAAGGGCAAGAAAAATTCCCGGGCCGCCACCTCTGACTGGATGGAAATCGAAAAGCAGAGAGGTATCTCTGTTACCTCCTCTGTCATGCAGTTCCAGTACGGTGGCTTCTGCATCAATATTCTGGACACCCCCGGTCACCAGGACTTCTCCGAGGACACCTACCGCACCCTGATGGCGGCAGACTCCGCTGTCATGGTCATCGACGGTGCTAAAGGTGTCGAGCCCCAGACCCGGAAGCTGTTTAAGGTCTGCGCCATGCGGCACATTCCCATTTTTACCTTCATTAACAAGATGGACCGGGAGACCAAGGATCCCTTTGATCTGCTGGACGAAGTGGAGCGGGAACTGGGAATTGAGACTTATGCCATGAACTGGCCTATCGGCTCCGGCAAGGATTTTCAGGGCGTATACGACCGTGAGAACGCAGAGCTTCTGTTCTTTTCCGGTGTCAGCGGCAAGGCTAAGGCTGACAAGCTGTCTGTTGATCTGTACGATCCTCAGGTTGCCCAGCTTCTGGACAGTGAAGCCAAGCACCAGCAGCTGATCGATGATGTGGAGCTTCTGTCCGCAGGCCGGGAAATGGACATGGAGGCTGTTCGCTGTGGCGAGCTTTCTCCCGTATTCTTCGGCTCTGCACTGACGAACTTCGGCATTGAGCCTTTCCTGGAGGCTTTCCTGAAGCTGACGCCCCCTCCCCTGTCCCGCACTGCTGACTGCGGTGTTGTGGATGCCTTTAATCCGGATTTTTCTGCTTTCGTGTTTAAGATCCAGGCCAATATGAACAAGGCTCACCGGGACCGGTTGGCCTTTATGCGGATCTGCTCTGGCAAATTCCAGCGTGACGCGGAATACTACCATATGCAGGGCGGCAGAAAGATGCGTCTTTCTCAGCCCCAGCAGCTGATGGCTGCGGAGCGGGAAATCGTAGAGGAAGCCTATGCCGGCGACGTGATCGGCGTGTTTGACCCGGGCATTTTTGCCATTGGCGACACCATCACAGTGCCCGGAAAGAAGTTTCTGTACTCCGGTATCCCCACCTTTGCCCCTGAGCATTTCTGCCGTGTCAGTGCCAAGGACTCCATGAAGCGCAAGCAGTTTGTCAAGGGTACGGAACAGATCGCACAGGAAGGTGCCATCCAGATCTTCAAGGTGCCCAATTCCGGTATGGAAGAAGTGATCGTTGGCGTTGTGGGTACACTGCAGTTTGATGTGTTCCAATACCGAATGAAGAACGAATACGGCGTAGATCTGCGAATGGAGAATCTTCCTTACGAAGAGATCCGGCTCATCGACAGCTACCCCGGCGACTTGAGCGATCTGAATCTGGGCTCGGATGCGGAGCTGCTGGAGGATTACCGTGGGAGAAGCCTGCTGGTCTTCTCCAGCTACTGGG
>JAGBEM010000142.1 GCA_017936985.1 Oscillospiraceae bacterium | reverse complement strand
AGTGGAGTCGCCAGCAGAGGTGTCAGCAACGCCGGTCACCAGGCCCTTGTAGATGTTGACGTTCTTGATCTTGCAGTGCAGAGCGCTGCTCTGGCAGTAAACGGCGAAAGCCATATTGTTTGCATCGCCTACATTGTAGCCAGCGGCGGTCAATTTGGTCCAGTCGGAGTCCTTTGCGCCGGTGCCGTTGGTCAGGATGTAAGCGGTAACAGTGGCGGTAGTGCCATCAAAGGTCAGACGCACGGTGTAGTAGCCATCGATCTTGACAGGGGTAACAGTCTCGGCAAAAACGCCCACAGCATCATTACCCTCAGCGTCCTTCAGCTTAGCGGAGCGGCTTCTCAAAGAATATGCTCTGTTGTCAGCATTCTCGGTGAAATAGTTACTGGTGAAGTTGATCCACTTCTGGGAGGAAGCAGCGGGGTCCTCGACCAGACCGCCGACACCAACATAGCAATCTGCACCGCCATGGGTATTCAGGCCGCCGTTGGTCTCGTTGATCCAAATCTGATAGGTCATGGTGTATTTGGTGGTGGCATTTGCAGCCAGGCCATTGATCGCACCGGCATAGATGTTGCCAGTGTTCATGGGTTCGCCGCCTGCCCACTTGCCTTCCTCGTAGTCATGCCACTTGTTACCCTTGATTTCCAGCTCAGCACCGTTGGACAGGGGAGTGATGTCGTGGTACTTGAAGCCGGCGCTAACAACGCCGGTGAAAGCCTCGTCGCCGTTGAAGTTCACGGTGTACAGCAGGTCGCCGTCCTGAGCGGTGGCATAGTCTTTGACGGGAGACGCAGCCATGGCGGGAACTGCCAGGGAAAACAGTACAGCCAGAGCCATCAGAGTGATGATAAGTTTTTTCATATTGATTCATCCTTTCATGTTTTTGAAGCAAGATTAATTTGCTTCTATACACAATTATAGAAGAGCACAAAAATCGCTTACAAGACAAAAGTAATAAAATCCCAGACAAAATTCATAGTTATCACATTTAGTGTCCCATATACGTTTTTTGGTATGATATACTTCGCTGTAAATACTGGGGCGGCTTTGTAGGATGTCCTTGTTTTAAGGAGATGTGTGGAGTGAAATATCAGATTCAGCCAAAACCGAATACGTATTTCCGACTCAGACCGGCAGTCAGCGACAGTTTTCGTCCGCATCTTCACAGCTTTTATGAATTGCTGTGGAGTGAGGCAGGTCAGCTTTTTGTAACTGTATCTGGTAAGGAACTGGTGCTTCATTCCGGCGAAGCGGCGCTGATCTTTCCTTATCAGGTTCACAGCTACCCGGAGCAATCAGGCAGCGTGTGGCACTTATGTACCTTTGCACCGGAAATGATAGGCAGCTTTGCGGTGCAGTACGCTGAGTTCCTTCCGCAGAATAATGTGTTCCGTTTTTCCTATGATGTGTCCAAGATCACGAACGAAAGCAGTATTTTTGCGAAGAAGGCTTTCTTATATACTATGTGTGATGCTGTTGTGGGACAGATCACATTTGTGCCTGCACCCATGGAAGGACGCCAACTCTTGGAGAAGATGTTCGTGCAGGTGGAAAAGAACTTTTCCGATCCGGAGTTTACGCTTCGCAACTTAGCCCAGATGCTGACCTACGACTACGGCTATCTTTCAAAGATATTCATAGAACGTACCGGCATGAAGTTCAATTACTATTTAAATCTGCGCAGGATCACTTATGCCGCAGATCTGCTTGCTCGGGCACAGTGTGATTCGGTGGAAGATGCGGCTTATTCCTGTGGCTACAGCAATGTGCGAACATTCAACCGAAATTTCAAAGCCATACACGGCGTAACACCCTTGGAGTATCTTCAAAGCTTATCCAAGTAGAATTTCGTCTAGGTATTCCTATCCGCGCATTGCGCAAATGACGGCGATAGGACAGGGTAGAGAGGGCCATTTTTGTCAAATTTTTGGACTTTGGCGATTTTGCTAAAACATAATATCAGCCTTTGTGCATATTAACTAAAACCGGTAAAATTTCTGTTTTTGAATAGTGAAAAAATTTTGAAATTTGTACGCAATCTGTGAATTTGCACCTTGAAAATTATGGTGAATTCAGTTATAATCATGGCATGCACAGGATAGTTTGATATCATTCGA
This sequence comes from Oscillospiraceae bacterium, assembly GCA_017936985.1. Next base: position 8,615 of record JAGBEM010000142.1, on the reverse strand, counting down.
TACCGGTGCAGACCAAATCTGGGGAGGTTATCCAATGCAAAAAACTAAGCAGCCGGTTAGACTTGAGCCGATCAAGCGCGGAACATGGGCTTATACGGTCAAGCGTCTGAAAGAAAGCTGGCAGTGGTATGTGCTGTTGCTTCCGGCACTGATCTACCTTATCATTTTTGAATACGGTCCTATGTACGGCATTTTGATCGCATTCAAAAACTACAAGCCCAGTAAGGGCATCCTGGGAAGCCCCTGGGTTGGCTTCAAGCATTTCATTCGTTTCTTTAAGTACCCCTACTTCTGGGAAATGATTGAAAACACGCTGAACATTACCCTGTTGAGCCTGTGCACATTCCCGTGCTCCATCATCTTTGCCCTCTTCCTAAACGAGGTTACCCACACCAAGTATAAGAAGTTCGCCCAGATGGTCAGTTACATGCCTCACTTCCTGTCCGAGGTCGTTGTTGTTTCTCTGGTTCTGCTGATGCTGGACTTGGATCACGGTCCTATCAATGCCCTGATCAAGCTCTTCGGAGGCGAGCCCTATTATTTCATGGGCGATAACGACGCATTCCCATTGATCTATGTTCTGCAGGGCCTGTGGCAGGGCTTGGGCTGGGGCGCGATCCTTTACATATCGGCATTGTCCTCTGTTCCCCCCGAGCAGATCGAAGCGGCCCGTATCGACGGCGCCAGCCGTGCCCAGACCATGTGGCATATCAACCTGCCCACCATCCTGCCCACCATCATGATCACCTTCATTATGCGTATGGGCAGCGTCTTTAGCCTGGGCTATACCAAGATCCTGCTGTTCCGTCAGAACAGCCCGCTGATCAACGAAGCCACCAATATCATTTCCATCTATACATATCAAGCTGGTATCGTTGGCGGTCAATTCAGCTACACCACAGCCATTGGCCTGTTCAATAATCTTCTGAATATTACGTTGCTGCTGATCTTCAATAAGCTGTCCAAGAAGGTCACTGAGACCGGCCTGTTCTGATGAGCGCTGAGAAAGGATGCTGATTATGAGTAACGCAACATTAGTTAAAAAGAAGAAAAAATCCGCATGGGGCGCCACCACCAGAGGCGACAGAGTATTCCTTACCTTCATCTATGTGCTGATCGGAATCATTTGCTTCTGCATGGTCTATCCCATGTACCTGACGATTATTGCCTCCATTTCCGACCCCTATGACGTGTTTAACGGCAAGACCCATTTGCTGCCCTCTGGTCTGACTTTTGAGTCCTATAAGCTGATCCTCAACACAAAGTCCATTTGGCGCGGCTATGGTAATACCATTTTCTATACGGTTGTTGGTACCCTCTTCAACCTGTTCCTGACCATTCCTGCCGCATACGCAATGTCCAAGAAGCGTATGTATGGACGTGGCTTCTTTTCCACACTGTTCATTATTACTATGTACTTTGGCGGCGGCATGGTTCCTACCTACCTTCTGTTTAAGAATCTGGGTCTGATCAATACCCGTACGATCCTCTGTATCAATGGCGGTCTGAGCGTCTATAACATGATCGTTACCCGTACATATTTCCAGAATAATATCCCTGAGACTCTTTTCGAGGCCGCCCGTATCGACGGCGCAAATGAGTTCCTGACCTTCTTCAAGCTGGTCCTGCCTCTGTCTGCACCTATCCTTGCGGTCATTACCCTGTATTATGCTGTCGGCCACTGGGGCATGTACTTCTCCGCTATGATCTATACTTACAGTGATTCTCTGCAGCCTCTGCAGCTGGTTCTCCGTAATATCCTGATCATGAATGAGACGATGTTCCAGGAAATCATGGATAGCGGCGATCCTTCGCTCCTTGCGGATGCTGCCCGCCTGTCCTACCTGGCACTGACCATGAAATATGCACTGGTCTTTATCTCCTCTGCACCTATGCTGATCGCTTACCCCTTCGTCCAGAAGTACTTCGTCAAGGGCGTTATGGTCGGCTCTCTCAAGGGTTAACATGATTAGCCTCCCCTGTGTAAGGGGAGGTACAGAGAATCCTTGATTTTCGGCAGAGGGGTTGTAACCCCAAGATCCCCCCGTAAATCGTATTTTAATTACAGGCTGTGGCCTGTGATCAAAATAAAAAAATTTAGGAGGAAAAACAATGAAGAAAACACTCACCAAAGTCCTCGCGCTTCTGATGCTGGCTGCTCTGATGGTTGGTTGCTTCGCTGGCTGCGTCGTCGAAGACGACTCTGACGGCTACGAGACCAAGGAATCTCAGCAGGCCATCACTGACAAGCCCGTGATTAACGAGCCTGTCGAGATCTCTGTTCTGTGCACCCGTCACTCTGGCTATACCACTGAAGCTGACCAGCTGTGGTATTTCCATTATCTGGAGTGGTGGTTTGAGCAGCAGGGTTACGATGTGACCTTCAATGTCCAGCAGACCACCGAGGGCGCCACTCAGACCTCTCTGCTGCTGAACACCAACTCTCTGCCCGACCTGGTCTTCGGCATCAACATCTCCACCACTAACATCATCAAGTATGGTATCGAAGATACCCTGCTGCTGGACTGGACTCCCTACCTGAACGAGTCTCTGATGCCCAACTTGTATGCTCGTATGAAGAACGACAAGGCTATGGCTGACCAGTGCTACGCTCCCGATGGCGGTCTGTACGGCCTGCCCTACATCAACCCCTCTCTGACCGCTTCCGGCTGCTACGGCACCTCCGAGCGTTTCTACTTCCGTCAGAGCTGGCTGGATGCAGTTGGCAAGGAGATCCCCACCACCAAGGAAGAGCTGCTGGATGTCCTGCGTGCATTCAAGGATGTTAAGACCCCCGAGGGCAAGCCCGCTATCCCCGTTGTCAGCTCCTCTGGCTTCCTGGAGAAGTACCTGTGGACCTGCCTGGGCTTCTACGGCACTGAGCCCAACAAGTTTGGCGCCAACCTGATGATCAAGGACGGCAAGCTGGTCATTCCTGCATACACCGAATCCTACCGTGAGTTCGTCACCCTGATGAACACCTTCTACAAGGAAGGCATCATCGCTGAGGACTACTTCTCCTACAGCGACGCTTCCGCTAAGGCTCTGACCGCTGCCGGTCGTTGCGGCGTTTACTGCTGGTGGACTCTGGAAGCTGCTGTCAACGACTACATGGACTATGTTTCCGCTAAGCCCATCCCCCTGGGTGATGTTAAGTCCGTCGAAGACATCCATGTTTCCCGTCTGTCCTGGTTCAGCGTTAACCAGGCTTGGGCTTCTTCCACCACTAAGTATCCCGAACTGCTGGCCATGATGATGGACAAGATGTACAGCGATGAGGGTGCTTTCACCTACCGTTACGGTCCCGAAAAGGGCAAGGATCCCCTGAACATGGTCGAGGGTCACTACTTCGACGAGAAGGGCAACGTTATGACCGATAAGGTCGCTGACGGCACCTATGTCGGTATCGAGCAGTACGGCCGTGACTGGCTGTTCCCCTCTGACAACGTTGGTCTGCGTCCCGCAGTTAAGACCTCCGGCACCGGCGAGAACGTTCCTTACGTTGACTCCGTTACCGGCGAGACCTACACCGTCTTCTCCGCTCAGGCTATCACCGATGACAACATCGACGGCCACTGGAGACTGACCACCATCAATGCTTGGTCTGACCGCGCTACCTCCATCCGTCTGCCTAAGGATTACATGAACTCTGATGATGCTGCTGAGGCTTCCGATATTGCTAGCGCATTCGGCACTCTGATCAACACTGAGACTGTTAAGTTCATCACTGGTCAGCGTCCTCTGAGCGAGATCGATAAGTTCTGGGAGGAACTGGAAGCTCTCGATGTCGAGCGCTACCTGGAGATGAAGAACGAGTCTATGGGCGATTGGCTGGCTGCTACCTACGGCACCAAGTAATAACCTGTATGATTAGGTCAAGTATACCTTTGACCGTAAATAATTAACGCAAAAGGAGGGAGGTATACAGTTTGTATACCTCCCTTTCTACCTTTCTCACCCCCAATGTGGGGATCGTCGTTCCCAGCGGCCCGCTAACCCCACCCCAAACCTCTGCCAGTCTAACCGGCAGACAAGAAAACTGGAGGGAACTATGTCTAAGAAAATGATATTGACGGTGGTCCTTGTTCTGCTTTGCAGCCTGCTGGTCTTTGCCGGCTGTCAGGAACAGGATCCGGCTGACCAGCAGCCGGTCATTGAGTGGTACCGTATCGTAGATAACGGAGCTACTGAATTTAATGTTGTAAACTATCTCAAAGATGATGCACCTGCAAAGAGCCTGGCCAAGACCATGCGCATGATGAGCGGCACGGATATCCAGGTCGTTGACGAGTCCAAGGCCGGAAATCGTGCTATCTATATTGGCACAGCTAAGCAGATGGGCGGTAAGGGCGGTACCAGTACTGATATTCCTTACACCGGTTATGAGTTCATCATGGATGAGAATAATATTTATATTGCGATTGCTGCAGAAGAGCATGCTGAAGCGATTGTCGATGCCATTAAGCAACAGTTCAAGCAAATCGAAGAAGGCGCCTATGGTATTGATAAGGCCTTTGCCGGCACTCGGAATGTTGCCAATATCACTGAGGTCATCCCTGTATTTGATACTGTTGGCGGCAAATTGTACGATGTCCACGACAGTGGCTGCGGCAACTTCCTGCTGACTTATAACGCAGTTACCGATCCCGGCGAACCCAAGGAATACGAAAAGAAGCTGACCCAAAACGGCTATGCATTGTATTCCGAAAATGAGATCGGTGACAACCGTTTCGCCATCTATACCAAGGGCGACACCATGATCAACTGCTGCTATATGGGCTCTCTCTATGAGTACCGTATTACCTACGGCCCCTTGGGTTACCTGCCCTCCACAACTCCTGTCACGGAGTATGAAAAGGTCGTTACGCCTTCTGTGTCCATCATCGGCCAGTCTGACAGCGTGCTGAACATGGTATTCCAGCTTGCCGACGGCAGCTTTATCGTTATCGATGGCGGTTGGAACAAGAATGGTACAAACAGCATCACGCTGAATGCCGGCACAGCCAACGCAAAGCCTATCAGCTACGCAAGAGACGCTGACGCCGATATCGAAGCTCTGTACAACTTCCTGAAGGACAACACCCCCAACGGCGGCAAGCCCCAGGTCACCTGGATGATCACCCATGCTGACCCCGACCACATCACGCTGCCCACCCGCTTCTTCAGCGACTATGCTGATAAGTTTGATCTGAACATGGTGGTCTATAACTTCCCCAACTGGAACAATATTCAGTTCGGTACAGGAAGCTCCACTCAGAAACCTGGCAGCTACGAGGCTTATTCCAATGGCTTTATTAACGCTGCTCAGCAGAACTTCCCTGAGGCTAAGCACATGGTTTATCACACCGGTCAGAAACTCTATCTGCCCGGCTGTGAGATCGAGTTCCTGTTTACGCCTCCCGAGGATTTCTATCCCAGTGCTATGCCCTGGTGCAACCACACCTGCGGCTGCTGGAGAGTAACGATTGAGGGCAAGACGGTTATGATCACCGGCGACATTGAAGCCGGCCCCAACACCAAGATGTCCCGTATGTACAAGGAATACCTCCAGAGTGATGTTCTGCAGGTCGTTCACCATGGTGCCAACGGTGGTACTTTAGCTTTCTACAGATACGTCCAGCCTGAGATCTGCTTCTGGCCTGTTAAGGATGATTTCTTCTACTATGATATGCGCCGCTTGGGCACCGCCTCCGGCTTTGACTTTAATAAGTACCTTTGGTCCGTTGCTGGCCGTCACTACCACGGCAGTACCACGACAACACTTCTTCTGCCGTCTCTGGAAGAAAAGAAGTAATATAGCATGATTTGAATAGGGGAGCAGCGCGGCTTTTCCGCGCTGCTCTCAAAGAATTATCTAACTTTATCATACGAATAACCAGTGAGGTTGATATTATGTTAAGATTCAGTACTGCCAGCGGAAAGAGACTTGTACATCAGGACTGCGGAAATGGTAATGAATTGGTCGTTTTTCAGCGTATGAGCGAAGATTCTGCTCTTTCTGAGATTGCTGCTTATGAGCAGTTGCTGCTGGATGCTGGTTATGAACTTTACCAGGTAAACGAAGTATCGAATAACCGTTTTGTCACTTATATTAACGACACCGATATGATCCATTGCAATTATTTTAGAGCAATGGGTGAATTTCGCATTATTTCTGGTCCCAGAACTTGGCTTGGACCGGCGCATGCCATTACTGACTACGAAAATACCGTGACACCCTCTGTTTCTATCATCGGAATGACTGACAATATACAGTGTATGGTCGTTCAGCTTTGCGACGGCAGCTATATTGTTATTGACGGTGGTTGGGGTCACGATGCCAATATAACCAAATATATGAATAAGGGTACAGAAGAGGAGATCGAAGTCACATATTTCCGTGACGCAGCAGCAGACATGGAATCTCTCTACAATTTCCTTAAGGATAACGCGCCTAAAGGAGAAAAACCGCGGGTAACATGGATGATCACCCATGCTGACCCTGATCACATTGCGCTCCCGACTCGCTTCTTCACTGACTATGCAGATCGGTTTGAACTGGAAACGGTCTGTTATAATTTCCCCAACTTCTACAATATCTCCCTGGGCACCTATGGATCGCCCAATAACCCGGATCATTTTACGGCCCATGCCCGTAATTATATTGATGCCGCAAACGCAAATTTCCCCAGTGTTAAACACTTCATTTATCATACCGGCCAGAAGCTCTATTTGCCCGGCTGCGAGATCGAGTTCCTGTTTACAGCCGGAGAAGATTATTGGCCCAATGCCATGCCTTGGATGAACCACACCTCCGGCGCCTGGAGAATCACGATTGACGGCGCAACAATGGTAATCCCCGGAGACTGTGAAAGAGGGCTCAATGATCAGATGGTCACCACCTTTGGCGATCATCTGCAGAGCGATATTCTGCAGCTCAACCATCATGGTTGCAATGGCGCCACTTTGGGATTCTATCAGGCGATCGACCCAACAGTATGCTTCTGGACCAGCCAGCAATACCATTTTGATCATGACAGACGGCATAGAGGTATTCAGCCTGGTTACGAATTTAATGCTTTCCTGAGAAATTCCCCCAAGGTGAAAGCAAACTATACCAACACTGAAACACACACAGTGCTGCTGCCCAGTCTCGAAGAGAAATAAGCGATACATAAATAGTAAGGAGAACCGATTGCATGAAAGTAAAATTCAGGTCTATATTGCGATTGGCGTTACCTTACATTCTAATTGCACTATTGCCAATTCTGGCTGTTATATTCTTAAGTACCATGATCATTCATGATCATACACAAAAGGTTTTGCAGGATCAAAATGCTTTGCTAAAAGTAGCAACAGATCGTGTTGAGACAAAACTGTATGCTGTAGAGGAACTCGCCAGCATTATTGTTGATGATACGGATCTCAACACCTATATCATCAACGCAACAAGAGGTATAAAGAATGATATCTTGACGTGCCAGGATATTCAAAATTTTCTCGCGCATGTATCTAACGACCAGGATATTGTTGAGATCTATTTTTATGATGGAATTGAGGATAGAATTATCTCTTCCGACACAGTTCTTTATGAATCCCAGTTATTCTTTGACAGCTTGTATCAGTCTGGTAGTCGTTCTTCGGATCAGATTTTGAATGAACTTCAAACCAGCATTTGGCATTATCAATACTTTCCAGCAGAGCGTGTTTTGCTAAACGGTAGAGAAGAGAATGTCATGGAATATAGGATATCTGTTCCTATCAATAGATATAAGGATCATTCTCAGGTAGTACTTGTTTTGGACATCGATTCCGTCTTTCAGGACTATTTTGACGCATTGCATGATGGTGCAGAATACTGTGTGTATTATGCAGATAACTTAGTTTACAGCAGTTCAGATCAGTTTGCTGAACTTTCTGAACATCCTGTTCCCAGCACCTTATCGCTGATCGAAGGTGCGGAGAGAAAACTGTATGGCGTAGAGCACAGATTTCACGGCAGCTCCTGGCGGGTGCGATTTTATTATCCGAAGCTGGCATATGCGGATAACCGAAACGCTTTGATTACCACACTTGCACCAGCAGTTGCGATCCCTGTGATCCTCAGTGTGCTTTTGTGTATATATTTTACCCACAAAAACCGTACAGAGATCATGGAGATCCTTTCCTTACTGCGCAGCGCGCCCTCGGACGATCCGGATCCGATTAACTCTGAGTATATTGGACATAAACTGATCCTCAGCTATGCCGACAATATGGCACAGAAGTTTGCTGCATACGAAGCACGTTTACGTGAAGTTCATGCATCGCAGAAAAACAGTGTTCTTGAGCGATTGGTGCGAAATGCATACCGCAGCAACAGCGAAAAAATGTCAGCCGTTGAATCTCTGGGGCTGTCCTTTAACGGGGAAAGGTGCATAGCCCTTTGTGTACAGTTTGACGATGCAGATACTGCGTATATGATCACCCGCGATCTTTCTGCCAGAGATATGATTGCAAATCTGCTGGAAACACATGTAGGCACAGAAATGGAGGTTTTTGACAACCTTTCTAATGAAGTTGTGGCCATTGTATCTGTGGAAGAACCCTTTGCCGACACAACAGATAATATCGTCTCCTTACTGAATGTGCACATT
>JAGBEM010000141.1 GCA_017936985.1 Oscillospiraceae bacterium | reverse complement strand
GGAAAGCTGGCGGAAAATTAACAAAATCAGCAGGATCAGGCTGCCCGTCACCAAGACACCCGCCTGCAAGACCCAGTACAAAATTGCATTCTGAGCATTTGCATAGCCGAAGATCGCCTCGGATATTGCATTGCCGTTACCATACCCATAGCCCCACAGCCAGCGGTTGCCCATTCTGAGGCTGAACACCTCAAAGATATTCAGTCGTCCTGTCAACGTATCGCTTCGGCCAAGGACGCTTTCCAGCAAGGACTCAATAAACGGTATCGAGACAATGCTTTGGGCAACAAACGGGAAAATCACACTTGCTGCCAGAACCAAGGTCAGTATCGTCGGAGAGGTGAGCCGCATAATCTTTCTTTCAAACGGCGTGTTTATCGAAGCAAACAACCAAATCAGTGCAAGGCAGCCCAGCAAACCTGTGATGCAGTCCACATAAATGGACACTATAATGACAACGCTGGCTGCCAGTATCGCCAGCACTTTTGATTTCTGCCAGAAGTGAAACCGTCCATTGTTCTTGACAAACCAAAGCGCCAGCAAATTCATATGCATATAGGAAACCGTAAACTTATTTCCCACCAGATATGTCTCAAAACGACCGTTGTGGAACACCACCAGTTTTGTTAACAGCAAAAAATCTGTTGCAACAACCAGGACGAACACATACCCAAAAAGGAACCGGATTACAAAATCTCCTTTGCCTTTTTCAGATGCCCAAATCATCAGGAAAAACAACTCTGTCAAATACAAAACTAACCGTACGGTCATGCGTTCCGCCACCGTTCCGAAGGTGGTGTTTTTGTTGCTATTTGCGGATAGCCAAAGCATAATAAACAACAGTATCAACGACAGGAAAATGTAGAAAAACTTCTTCTTCCGCAAGCTGCTCAGTATTTTAAGCACATATGGAATCATAAATACGCCACCGCCATAGAGCAAAGGCATTTTCACTGCGGAAAACAGCGCAATCGAAATACTTACATGCTCCAGCAGCGCGTAAGAAGACACAAAAAACAGTGCCAGAAACATCATGAAGTCTTCAATTGGAAGGCGCTTTTGAATTCTAAATCTCTTTGCCATAATGCCTCTCTTCTTTTTTGCCGGACTTAACAACATACAGCCAGTAAAATACCGGCTCCAGCCGCAACCGCATCGCCAAAAGCTGTACCCGCTGTTTCCAGCGCAAGCCTGTGCAGTCGCATCGTTTCATTGCGCTCCTGATCTCAGGATCGCCCAGGAATTTATAAATGTTTTTGCGCCCATCGCGCATAGAATGGCCGCTTGATACCCGATATTCATTGGAAATACAAGTACCATGCAGCAAATGCCACACAAAGAACCGGCATATTTTTTTGTCGTACACCTCAAGCATTCCTGCACCGGAATAGTACTGCCGCAATTGCATATACAGCTGTGTATACCTTTTCGGCAAGTCTTGTTTGTATCTTTGTGACAAACTGCCGATTCGCTGTTCATAAAAGTAAAGCTGTTCCGTTAACACCTGCACATTTTCCGCTACCAGCAAAGCCTTCAAGTTAAACAGATAGTCCTCGCTGCCAACGATTCTCTCAGACACAAATGCCAACCGGTTCATTTCCAGGAAAGACCTGCGATAGATATGGGACCAAGCAGACAAGCAAAACTGCCCTGCCGAGAAGAAGCCTGCATTTAAGAGCGTCTGCACTTCCCTTCTGCCGTGATAAAAACCAGGCTGCGCGCTGCTTAGGCACAAAAGTGTGTCCTGCTCAATGCGGATGTAGTTGAATTTTACCATGTCCGGTTTCTTGGAAATACTTGCTTGATAAAGGATCTGCAAAGCATCCGGAGCAATCCAGTCGTCTGAATCGACCCACCATATATAGTCTCCTTGCGCAATCCTGGTTCCTTCATTTCTGGCGCTGGACAAGCCACCATTTTCTTTATGGATTACACGAATACACTGATGTTGAGAAGCCAAAAGATCACAAATTTCCGGGGAGCGATCTGTCGACCCATCGTCGACCAGAATCAGCTCGTAGTCACAAAATCTCTGATCCAGCACAGACTGCACACATCGTTGCAGATATGGCGCAACATTATATATTGGCAGTATGATGCTAAAATAAGGAGACATTTTGCTTCCCTCCTGATCAGAACATAATATTCACATACCGTTCCAATTCCTCTTCGTTACCCTTGGGTGCCTTATTCAGGTTCTCCACAATCTGCTTGCGCAGTTGCGGATGATGATACATATGCACAATGCCTTCACAGATAGCTTGCTCTGTCATGTCCACAATCCATCCGCTTTCGCCATGCATAACGGAATCCTTTACTGTCGCATAGTTGGTAACCACGATTGGTTTGCACAACATTTTAGCTTCATCCAAAACGATGGACTTACCCTCTACTCTGGATGGCTGAACTATCATATCACATTCTGCAATATATGAATAGGGGTTTTCTCTCGATCCAACCAAATAAAAACTGTCTGACAGGCCATATGAATCGATCAAAGCCTGCAAACCAGCGCGTTCCGCGCCTTCACCTACCACCAGCCACAGGAAAGATTTTCCTGCTTCTTTCAGAAGCTTCGCGGCTCCTATTGCCAGGTCAATTCCCTTTTGTGTATGCAGCCTGCCCACGGTTAAAAGCTTCAACGTCTGGTTTCCAGCGAATTCTACACAAGTTCCTATTTTGCTTTTTCTGGAAATTTCCTCGTAAGAGGTGATATTCTCCAAAACATGGACCTTGTCGGCGCACTGTGGAAAGGCCTCTGCGATACATTGCTCACACTTTGATGAGATCGTCACAATGGCATCACTGGCCTCAAAAAAGGGACGGTCGAACGCGGAATCATAACCCTGTTTCTGGTATTCGCTATGTACCCATAGAACCTTTTTGTCCGCCTTGACTTTATCCATGACATAGTAATTGGGACAACCGTCTATATAGGAGACCGCCACATCATATTTCTGTCTATTTTCCGGTACGAACGGTTTCCAGCACTTCCATTTCTTCTGTGAAATGTGGAAAGAAGGCGAAAAACGTTTCATTCCCTTTTGCAGCAGCCAGCAAATTTCGCCCCAAATGCCACGCCAGGTAAACTGCTGGAATATCAATTGGGGCTTCATATGCACGCTGAGCCACCGCAATTCCCGCGGTGCCTCCACCAACTGAATGGTTTTGGGAATTTGCGATAAGAATGCACCCTGGGGGTCAATCACCATCAAATGAATATCAAATTGCTTCTGCATTTGCGTAGAAGCCAAGCATTGCAAAAAGGTCAACAGGCTTTTTTGTGCACCACCGATCTTCATATCGCGGATTACAATCAGTACCTTTTTCATAGTTCTATTCATCCAATATTCTGCAGTATTTTTTAACCTCACACTGATTGCCATATTCCTGGCTGTTCAGATAATCTTGTATTTGCCGCCGGCGATCTTCTTCGGCCAGCATCTCCATAATTCCCTGCGCGATTCCTTCTGGCGACATTTCTGTAACCAGGCCTTCCCTGCCATCTATGATCTGGTCCGCAGCAGTAGGGTAGGCAGTCGTCACGATGGGAGCGCACAAAATCTTTCCTTCATCCAGCACCACAGATTTACCCTCATACCGGGAAGTTTGCACCAGAACAGAGCAATTCCGGATATACGGATAGGGGTTATTGCGCGTACCCAAAAGAATAACATGGTTTTCGAGCGCTGCATTTTTGATTTGTTTTTCCAGATTTTCTCTTAGGAAACCTTCTCCGATGATGAACCAACGGAACGACAATCCCCTGTTTTTTAAAATCTGCGCAGCATCTACCGCCATATCAAATCCCTTTTGCGGCCATAGCCTGCCAACAGAAAGAATATTATGCTTGCCGCTTTCATATTCCTCCGGCACAAAAGCCTCCGCTCGCTTTCTGATCAGCGCCGAAGAGGTAATGTTGTCAATATGATGCATTTTTTCCTGGAATTCCGGAAACTCCTCGCGCAACACATCTACGCACTCTTTGGACACGGAAACAATCGCATCCATCTCTGCAAAGTAAGGATAGTCATCCTCTTTGGAGTACCCGGCCGTTCGGTAATCATTGTGAATCCAAACAGCTTTCCGGTCTGCCTTGACCTTATCTCTTACAAAATACATGACTTCGGAACCTACATAAGCCACAGCAACATCATAGTGCTCCGGAAGAGATTCGATTCTATTTTTGTAAAAGTGCCTCCAGCGGAAGGCAGACCTGGACTTTTTCGTTTGTCTTGCAATCCTGGCGCAAGCCGTGCCCACTACCTTCGTAAAAACATATTTTCCAGAATTTCGCACCGACGCATAAAGGCCACCAAGTACTTTTGGGGTATCCAGCACCCGAACACTGGGAGGCAGTTGCTTGATAAAGTCACCTTTTTTTTGAAAAAGGAGCAGGTCGATCTGGTATTTTTCTTCCGGCAATTCCTGCAGTAAGTTTACAAGGCTTCTTTCTGCACCGCCATAACCCAACGAATATATTGCAAATAAAAGCTTTTTCATTGCGCCTCTCCTTTTTTCTTTTTAGGAAGCCGTTCCTTCTATTGGGCGGTACCTCAAAGAAGCCCCATTTTCTGCGGTTTCTTTGAGGTACCGCCCATCCCGCCATAAGCAGGATGGGCGGCGATAAAAAGTATTTTGATTGGTGAAAATTACAGAATCATCTTGCCATCTTCACCGAATGTGTAGCTACCCTCTTCCATCAGGCCGTTGGTAATGCTGACCCACACCGTCTTGCTAACAACTGCTTGCGCAGAAGAGTCAATGTAGTAATAGTCACCATCCAACTCAATCAGACCAGCACTGGTTGTTCTGACGCCATTGCGGTAATAATACAGGATGCCATCCTCATTCACGACTTCTGTAGTCATGATCATCTTGCCATCTGCATCAAACCGGTATGTGCCAACAGGCACCAGGCCATTGGTAATGCTGACCCATGCAGTATCGTTGGCAACAGCGATTCCGCGGCCGGTAACATAGTAGTAGCTTCCATCAATTTCCAGAATGCCTGCATTGGCGGTACGCTTACCATCCTTGTAGTAATACAGCGTTCCATTCTCGTTGACCAATTCAGTGGTCATGATCAGCTTGCCTTCCTGATCCACGCGGTAAGTGCCTACCGGAAGCAGATCGTTGGTATTGCTGACCCATATGGATTGATTCTTAAGAATCTTACCGCCACTGCCGGCATAGTAGTAGGAACCATCGATTTGAATCAGGCCTGCTGCGGTTTTCGCACCGTCAACATAGTAATAACCATCCATAATGCCATTGGCAAAGATCATTTTACCTTTTTCATCGAAAGTATACTGACCTTCCTTGACCAGACCATTGGTCTTGCTGACCCATGCCGTCTTACCGGCAACCGCCTTAGCGGAGCTATCAATGTAGTAGTAAGCACCGTTGAGCTGGATCAAACCTGCGCTGGCAGTTCTGACACCATTTTGATAGTAGTACAGAGCACCATTCTCGTTGACGATCTCAGTGGTCATGATCATCTTGCCATCTGCGGCAAAACGGTAGGTACCGGCAGGCACCAGGCCATTGGTCACACCGACCCAAGCTGTACGACCGGCCACAGCAATTGCACCACTGCCAATGTAATAGTAGCTTCCGTCAATTTCCATGACGCCTGCGTTAGCAGTACGCTTACCATTCTTGTAGTAGTACAAGGTGCCGTTTTCGTTCACAACCTCTGTTGTCATGATCAGCTTGCCATCGGCTGCCGCACGATAGGTGCCAGCTTCCAGCAGGCCGTTTGTTGTGCCTGCCCAGAAAGTTCTGCTGGTGTAGACAAGGCCATTATTGCCGGCGTAATAGTAGGAACCATTAATTTCCACTACGCCTGCTGCAGTCTTCTCACCATCATAGTAGTAATAACCATTCAGGATCTGATGATGGAGGTACATCTTACCCTCTGCGCCGAAGGTATAGGTTCCGGCAGGCACCAGACCGTTGGTCTTACTGACCCAAATCGTTTTGTTTGCAACAGCCTTGGCAGAACCGTCAATGTAATAGTAGTAATCCTTAAACAGGATCAAACCTGCATTGGCAGTTCGCTTACCATCCTTGTAATAGTAGTACGTGCCATTTTCATTGACAACCTCAGTTGTCATAATCATCTTGCCATCTGCGGCAAACCGATAGGTACCAACCGCTACCAAGCCATTGGTCTTGCTGACCCAGGCAGTACCATTTGTGAAGGCAGTGCCATTATTAGCAAAGTAGTAGTAATTGCCCTGATACTCCACCAAACCGCCATTGGTTCTCTTGCCATCCTGGTAGTAGTACAGCGTTCCGCTTTCATTCACAACGCCAGTTGTCAGAAGCATCTTGCCTTCGGCGTCAAAGCGATAGACACCTGCAGATACCAAACCATTGGTGGTAGAGATCCAGCTCGACTTGTTCACAATGACCTTACCGCCACTGCCGGCATAGTAATAGGAGCCATTAAACTCAACCAAACCAGCTGCGGTCTTTACACCGTCAACATAATAGTATCCGTTGACAACACCGTTGTGACGGATCATCTTACCTTCAGCGTCAAAGCTGTAAGATCCTACAGGTTTCCAGCCGTTGGTCTTGCTAATCCAAACCGTTCTGTTTACAACCGCCTTGGCAGAACCGTCAATGTAGTAGTACTCACCATTGAAGCAGATCAAACCTGCGCTGGCAGTTCTCTTGCCGTTGCAGTAGTAATAGTAAGTACCGTTTTCATTGACAACCTCGGTTGTCATGATCATCTTGCCATCTGCAGCGAAGCGATAGGTGCCCACATCGCACAAGCCATTGGTCTTGCTGACCCATGCTGTACCGCCCATGATGGCCTTCGCTCCGGAGCCGATGTAGTAGTAGTTACCATTCCATTCAATGACACCAGCGCTGGCAGTCCGCTTGCCGTTATGGTAGTAATACAGCGCACCATTCTCCTCTGCCAATTCCGTTTTCATAATAGCCTTGCCATCTGCAGCAAAGCGATAGGTGCCGACTTCCACCAGATTGTTGGTTTTGCTGACCCAGGTAGCCTTATTGCGCACAGCAGTACCGTTGGCATTAAAGTAGTAGTAATTTCCATCCACCAAGTTCATGCCGTTGGATACAGCAATAATATCCACGATGTAATACAGCTCACCTTCGAACCAGTGCAGACCATCTGCAACCTCACCGATCAGTCTGCCGTCTTCTGCGAACTCGTACCACAACAGGGTTACTGCGTGGGACTCACGAACAGGATGGATTCCGGTGTGTGCATAGTAATCTTCAAAGAAGTAGCGCTCACCGTCAATGACCTTCCAGCCCTTGTGGTAGCAGTTCGGTCCGAAGAAGTACTGCAAGCCCTTTTCGTTCTCGTGCCAGAAGCCCTTGACAAGTCGGCCATTCTCCATTTCATAGGTAACCGCTACATTCGCAACGACTGCACTATAGGTACCATGGACACCTGCATAAGTCGTTTCATTAAACAGATACCAATCATCACCGATTGCCTGCCAACCGATCACAAGCTCGCCGTTCTTAGCATAATAAGTGCTGCCGTTCTCTTCAAACAGACCGCTGTACGTTGTTTTGCCGATATTGATACCGTTTTCACCGAAGTTGTAATACAGGCCGTCTACCTTGCGAACGCCGAAGTACTTTTCGCCGTTATTATAGTAGGCGAAACCACCGTCTTCATTTAACCAACCATTCTTGACAGCGTTTACCAGCGTGTAGGTATCCACGAAGGTATGATAAATATCTCCGAAGTAGCCACCCTTGTCGTTGGCATCATTGGGGTTGATATAGGGATACAGTCCGTAAGTCTGCTGGTTATCGGGCTTCTGTGCGAAGGAGTAGAGGCCGCTTGCCCGCAGATAAATCTCATAGCTGATCTCACCGGAGTTAACCACGGTCAGCTGAGACTTTGCATCCCAATTTGCATTCTCCTTGGGTGTCAGTTTAATGCCGCTGACCAGGCAGAGGGGGTTTGCCATAGTGGGATCAATGGGCTGTGTCTGGTCAATCCAGTTCAAAGTCAGCGTCAGCGAATTGGTTTGCTCATCAAACTCTGTAGCTGTCAGCACAAAGTATTCATTGACCAACTTCAGTTCGCTGTAATCCACATCGAAATTGGGATCGAACCGAATGACAGGTTTGACCTCAGACAGAACACTGACGCGCTCTGCAAGCTGTAGCAGGAAGTTCCATGCGGATGCGCCTTCCATGTCGGAACCGGGCAGCATGTAAATCAGATCTTCCAGCTGCTTGGGGATCGGAATTTGGGTCATATCGATGGCAAAGACATAAGAAGTAACCATATCCTTGCTCTGATCGATGATCATGTAAGTGATCGCATCATCCGTGGTGGCGTTAGACACCTGACGATCCCATGCCAGCTCACGATCTCCGCCGGTTGCCTGATCAAAGTCAAAGGAATTCTCACCCTGCTTATACAGATTCACAGTCGCATTGGCAGAAACGCTGGTGTCGCTTGCCAAAGTAACAGTGACCACAACCATCTTGACGCCGGAAGCCTCATCGCCGATGAAGTTAAATCCATCAATGATACCAGCCACTTCATTGTTCATTGTGAAGATCAGATCGCTGGGCTGGATGGCAACTTCCTTACCATCATACAAAGCCTTCACAGGCAGTGTTATGGACTGTCCGTAAACAGCATTGATATTGGTCTTGGTAAAGTAGACCTGATTCGGAAGCACGATATGGATTGTCTTTGTGCCAATGATCTCATCACCGAGCATCAGATAAATATCCACATCACCGTTTCTGAGTGCAGTGAACACACCATCTTCTGTAATGGTGCCCCACTTTTCATTCGAAACAGCCCAAGTAACGCCCTCAGGTACTTCTGCTGCATTGCCGGTAGCACTAACACCTGCAGGTGTAATTTGGATGCTGGTGCCGACGGTGACGTAATCTGTTTCGGTTTCCAGAATTGCATGGTCAAATGCAGTAGAACTGGGTGCCGTGGAAACCATAAGCAGAGAAGTACTGACAGAACGCTCTACGCCGTCGGAAGGTCTGTTGACGACACTCAGGGAGTCGTCACCTTCCTGCTTGGCAACAAAGGTGGTAGAACCGCCGCCGTCCAGGTTAATCGCATGGACACAGCCTGCTTCCAGCATGATCTGTGCAATTTCCTCCATGCTGCCGCCACAGGACCAAGGCTCCTGGCGGCCATCCAGGACCATGAACACGACCTTGCCTGTTCTGGTAATACCCACAGCCGTACGGCTTGCACGATCGCTGTAATAGCTATCGGTTCTGGTAATGCAGATCGCACCATCCTGAACCAGAGTTGTACCAAAACCTGCAATGCCCTCTGCAACCTGATCCTTATAGACGGTCAAATACTCATCCTTCGTACCAATCACAGCCGTGCCATCCTTCAAAATACCGAAGAAACCGCTGGCATTGATATCTTGGTACACCACGCCATTCATAATCAGCAGGCCGCTGGGTTCACCGGTAGACATATTGAAACCGGCACCGTTGATGCTTGCGATTACATTGTAATTGGGAATGTAGTGTTCACTATTCGGGTCGCCGTATTTTGCTTGTGCAGCTTTTGCCTGATCGAGAACGCGCTGCATAGCCCAACCGGCTGCGGGGTCGTTGTTGTTATAGTTCGCGAAAATGTGGACATCATCTCTGCTCAGGTCAGCAGTTGCCAGATAGTAAACCATCTGCTTTCCGTCGGCAGAAGTAGCCATCTCGATTTTCTGGGTGATGCCCGGTGCCAAGGTAGATGCGCTGGAAGAGAATACGGAATAATACGGATTATCTGTGACTTCTACATAGTCGCCTGCCAGTTTGCAGAGATAATCTGCAAATGCATAGCTACAAGCCTTCTTCAGATCGTCCAGATTGTCGGATGTGAATTCTCTTGTGCCTTCCAGTGTTGCAACAACCTTGTTACTGGTATAAGCATTATATACGGCATCACGAATATCTCCGCGGGTGCTCACACCGTTCAGTCTATTTTTCAGGAAGAAGTCTGCTCTGTACTCATCCGTCAGCTCCTCGGTAAAGTATCCCTGGATGATTTCCGTAAGCATTCCGGTCTCGTAAGTCTTACCCTGCAGCATCTTCATGACATAGAAGCCATCCAAGTCGCCGTAGGTGTCAGTCAGACTGAAGATATCGTTCTCTCCCAGGGACTTGTTGAGATAGTTTTCGGAAATATCCGCAACCATTTCATCCATCGTACCCTTGACTGCGTGTCTGTCTGCCGTGCTCAGCAGGTCCACAAGGTCGCCGGCCCAGCCAGCAACGTCTGCATGATTAACGCTGTAAGTGTTGTGATATGTAATATCCATTGTGCCAAACATATGGCCAAAGTCCACATAATCACCATTGGGAATTGTAAAATTCTCAATGTTCTTCATTGCGGTCACACAGATCATTTCGCTTTCGTCCGCAGCTTGACTGTTGATCATGTCTTCCATCTCGCTGACGAACGCTGCGAACCCTGCATCCTCATAACCTGCCATAATACCCCAGGATCCGGAGTTATAGCGGTCAACACCGGTACGAATATACTTAATAACCAGATTTGCAGGATCCTTGCCGGGGTTCTGCTGTATATAGGCATAAGCAATTTCTTCCAGCAACGCCAGATTGAACAGGAAATCCTCATAGGTCTCGATGACCGGAGCCTCCAAAGCCGGGATTTCCACATATGTGGTATATGCACAGCGTGTGCAGGCTTCATATGCCTCCCAACCGACACTGGAATACGTGGGCTGCTTTGCTTCATAGTACTGGATATCATGGCCCAAAGCGGGGATGATCTCCTGCTTTACTAAGGTTGTACCGCAAACAGAGCAATGGCTTCCGTCTGTAAGACCGGTTTCCTCACAGAATGCAGGATATCCCTCATCTGCCACCGGCGTATGAGGCAGGGCCTGACCTACGGTGTAGCCGCAGTTCTCACGCTTACAAGTTGCAGGAGCGCTACAGGAGGCCTGCGTCATATCGTGATCCAATGCCGCGCCATCGGTTAGACCGCAAACAGAGCATTTCTTAGGTGTTGTGCAGTTTGCATCCACCCATTGATGATCGGTAATACCATCCTTGCCGCACTCATCACAGGCGTGATCCTTGTCGGTATTGCTGTCGACGCATTCGGTCATCGTCTGGCCGCAGTAGTCACAGACGTGATTACCGTCGTTCTCAGAATCGGCATGATCGCCCACTTCTGTGTCGCACTCGTCACAGGTGTGATCCTTGTCGGCATCTTCGCACTCGGTCATAATCTCGCCGCAGTAGTCGCAGCTATGATTACCATCTCCATCAGCATCAGTATGATTGCCGATAGACGCACTACAGCCATGGTCACAGCTGTGATTCTTATCAGAATCCGCGTGTTCGCCGATTGCTACGGAGCAACCGTAATCACAGACATGATCTCTGTTGGTATCTTCGTGGGTGCCGATGGGTTCGGAACAGCCATAATCACACTTGTGATCCAGGTCTCCATCGTCATGCTCGCCCATTTCTGCATTACACTCATCACAGTCGTGATCCAGATCGGCATCTGCACAGTCATTCATCTTGACCTTGCAGTAATCACAAACATGATCGCCGTCGTTTTCAGAATCGGCATGATTACCGATGGCAACGGAGCAACCGTATTCACACTTGTG
>JAGBEM010000140.1 GCA_017936985.1 Oscillospiraceae bacterium | reverse complement strand
GTTTCTTCGACGGAAGCAGTGACATATACATGACCTACTTCGGTAATCATATCAAAACTCAACAGCGCTTCATCGGAAATATCTGGCTCATCTACCAGGAAAGCATCCAGTCTACCAACATTCTTGTTTGTTTGCTCTGCCTGGGCGAGAATAAACCCCTGTGCTGCCAGAAACAAAGTCGTTACCAAGAATATCGCAAGAAAGATACCCAGCACCAAACTCACATACTGCCGTTTATTGGCCCTGAGTCTGGCGGCAGCCATGCTTGAAAAGGTCAGCTTCTTCATAAGCTCACCCCGCTGTCAGATGCGATCTGGCCGTCCTCCAAACGGATAATTCTGTCTGCCTGCTCTGCAACCTTCATATCGTGAGTGACAAGTACCAGAGTGATTCCAAGCTCATGGGCCACTGTGCGAAGCAGTGTCAGAACTTCCCGGCCAGCCTTGCCGTCCAAATTGCCAGTAGGCTCGTCCGCAAACAGAACCGCAGGCTTATTCGCCAATGCTCTTGCAATGGAGAATCTCTGCTGCTGACCACCGCTCATGGCACCGGGCAGATGGGAAAGACGATCACCAATGCCCAGGATCTCGATGATGCGGTTTAAGTAGGCTTCATCCGGCTTCTTTCCATCCAACATCACCGGCAGGAGCATATTCTCATAGCCTGTCAGTTCCTTGACAAGGTTGTAGCTTTGGAACACGAATCCAAAGCGGCGCCGCCGCAGAACGGAAAGCTGATTGTCATTGTACTTGTACAGATCCTTGTCCCGGTAGGTCACGGTTCCGTGGGTGGGCTTATCCAGACCACTGAGCAGGTGCAGAATCGTAGACTTTCCGCTGCCGCTGGGCCCGGTGATAGCCACGAAGCTGCCTTCTTCGATTCCCAAAGTCACATCATTCAGGGCATAAACGGAAGATTCGCCCGTCTGATAGATCTTACTGAGGTTGGTTGCTTTCAAAATTTCCATGGTTATTACCTCCTTATGAGTCTATCGTAACAGGCGAATCTTACTTTTATCTTACGTTTACCTTACGAATTCGTAAGGTTGCGGTCCAACATGGGCATGGAGATGGTCATTTTTAAACCTCGCTGACCATTCTCTGCAACAATGTTGCCATGGTGGCGCTGGATAATCTCTTTGACGATGGCAAGGCCGATACCGGCACCGTTCTTGCTCTGATGCTGCGCCCGGTAGAACCGCTGGAACAGCTTAGGCAGTTCATCAGGAGCGACACCGCCGCCGTTATCCTCTATGATGCAGAAGAATGCGGCTTCCGTCCGGTCTAATTGTACCCAAATCACTCCATCATCAGGAGTATGCTCACAGGCATTTTTTAACAGATTCAAAAATGCTTCACCCAGCCAATTCTCGTCGCAGCGGATATGAGCAGACCCCTCGATAACAAGCCTCTTCTCAGGCCAGATTGCCTGCAAGCTCTGCCACTGTTCCAGGATGATGTTTTCTGCGTCAACAGGAGCAAAGTTAAAAGCATAGCCATCCGCACAAAGTCGTTCTAAGCGAAGCAACGACTGAATCAAATTCTCCATTCGCTGGATCTGTTCCAGGCTGGCTTCTGCATGGGGTGCATTATCCAGTTCCGTATAGAGCCGCAGAGTGGTCAGCGGTGTTTTAAGCTGGTGGGAAATGTCTGCGGTCAACTGACTGGTACGGTTACATTCTTCGATATTGAACTGTCTGGATCGTACCAAGGATTGCTGCAAATCTGCAATACCGTTCTGTAACTGGGCAAGGCAATCCTCCTGCAATGCTACATCCAGCATTTCCGCAGTACCGGAATTGAAGCCATCCACCTGCTCTGCCAATTTACGGATGCGGTAATTCAGTAGGAATTTCTGAATCAGAAGAATGAGGCAGGCTACGGCAAGAATGATACAGGCAATGATTAATCCACCCATTGATATCCCACCCCTCGAATGGTTTTGATATGGCTGCCGCCAACCTTTTCCCGCAGACGGCTGACATGGACAGACAGAGTGTTGTCATCCACAAATCGGCTATCCACATCCCACAGGGCATCCAACAATACTGCCCGTGTAATGATGGATCGCTCAGTAATCAGCTTTGCTAGGATCTTGTATTCTGTCACGGTCAGCAGCAGAACTTCTCCATCCCGGATGGCCTGCAGCTTGGCTTTATCCAGAGTGATACCGCTTCGGCAGACTGTTGCATCTTTCTGATTTCTGCGAAGCAAGGCCCGGATACGGCTAAGCAGTTCCTTCATACGGAAAGGTTTCGTTACATAGTCGTTGCCGCCTGCATCCAGACCACGAACTACATCCAGTTCTTCATCCTTTGCAGTAAGGAATAGAATAGGAGTCTGTACACCCTCACTACGCCACTGACGGCACAGAGAAACACCATCTCCATCCGGCAAGCCAACATCCAGCATAGCCAGATCAATCTCTGATTTCATAGCTTCCTGGGCGGACCGCATATCGGGTGCTTTAATAACTTCATATCCCTCTCTGAGCAAAAGTTCTTCCAACGCACTCCGCAGAGCAGCATCATCTTCTACAAGCAATATCGTCATAGGGCATTCTCCCTTCAAATTCTTATAAAACTATACCATAACGAGCAATCCAATTCAAGAAAACAGCTCTTGTCTTACGAAAACTTAAGATAGACGAAAAAAGCCATATTTTTATAATCTAAAAATGCCCAGCCCTTTCAAGGCATAATTTTGCCCCAGGATGTAGTGGTTTTGTGAGTGCAGAAACCGCAGCATCCTGGGGTGGCAAAAGCAGATTCGGGTTTGTAGCCAACAGCGGCGACGGATACGAGGTGGGCATCGCTGAAAAGATTTGTGTCGGCTACAAAGGCGAATTTCCTATTTGGGACATAATTCCTTAACGAGATGTGCGCCGTATTGCAGGCCGTCACGAAAGGCTTTGCGTTCATAGGCACTGCACAATCGGCAACAAAGATTGAAAACTGCGTTATTATCTGCCAAAGGCAGATCGCACAGAAATTCTTCCAGCTCCTTAAAGCCGTCACTGATTTCCGCAGGATCGCTCTCGTGGGACTCTGCGTAGGCTTGGTAAAGCTGATCCAAAATGGTTTCGCAATTACTGTCACCGAGGTCAAGCGCATGGCTTTCAATGTAAGCATTCAAACGGTGGGCTATATCTTTCATTTTTCTGCCTCCTCTGTCAGTTCCAGCATAAGCTGAGCGCCGAGCTGGAGTCCGGCGATAAAGGCGATGCCCTCGTGTTCAGCGCAGAGAGTGCTGGCAAGACAGTAGATGGCATCCCGCTTCTTTGGCGGCAGAAAGCGCAGGTAAGCGTTAAGATTTCGACTGGCCTGCTTCGTTCTTTCGTTGGTCATAGTGTGGCACTCCGTGTAGTGCCAGTACAGAGAATCCAGGGCAGGCAGCGGACAGTCATCATCGAACCGGGTTGGATTTGCTTTGACATAGGTTTTCAGTTTTCGCAGATAGGATTTCATAAGCAGCATACCTCCAAAAGAATTTGTGGTATGTTAACTTGGCTTGCGGAAAATTGCAACTGTCAGATGTGTCAAATTTTACGATGCTATAAGCAATGAAAAGGCTGGCGGCGCAGTGGGGATCAGCATCCTTGCTGTGCCGCCTTTTTCGTTATAAGATATGCCCTGCGCCAAATGTACAAATCGCTGTCACGATAGATCGCCCGGAGCCGCTGGAGCGCTGCTTCCTTCGCTTTGAAAATGCCATTCATAGTCAGCATTTCCTCAAAGGCCAGCTCGTCAAGAGTTTTCTTTTCGTAGTCATAGACACCGAAAAAGTGTCCCAGGATATACTTATCCCGCTCCTCCAGCTGCTCGAACACATCCGGCAGCAGGCTCAGCCAGATTTTCATCAGCACCGTCCACTCCACCGGATCGGTAACGGTATTCAGATGGGTAATATTATCCCGGCATAGGACAGTTCCGTTGGTCAGCGCCACAGAATTGCTGTCCAGCAGTTCATCCAGTGACATACTGTGGGTGTTGTAATTCAGCCGCTGAACCACCTTTGTCTCCGGCATATTTAGCTGTTTCGCAATGGTGGCAACATCCAGACCTTCCTGGTTATGGAGCCGCTGGATTTCCCGGACTTGCTTCATCATGTGCTTGGACAGAGGAACACTGCCCAGATTCTTCTCCATCCACCGGCGCATATGACCTTCAATATGGGGATAGACATAAGTGGTGAACATTCCTTTGCTCTCGTCATATTTCAGTCCAGCGATCAGATCGCCAAGCATCAAAATGCCCTCATCCACCAGTTCGTCCATGATGGTTTTGGTGTAGATCGTATACTTGCGGTTGCCCTCAAATTCCAAGCAGTTGAATTTGGCGGCAACCTTTTCCGCAATACTGTAGATGAGTCCCATGTTCTGCTCCAGAAGCTGGTGCATGATTTCCACGCTGTTCTCCGGGTCATAATGATAGGCACGCATCAATTCTTCGTTTGTCATGGGCTCACCTCCTCGCATACAGTGTATCATTTTATCTGTCCAAAATAACGGCACAATTTGTCGAAAGAAAAGTCTTTCTATCTTTCTGTGCCAGATAATTATAGAACAGGTGTTCGACAAAGTCAATATACATAGGAGGATACCGAAGAAGGAAACATGGCGCTGGAAAGAATTTTTCCCAGCGCCATGCGGTTATTTTTTGCGTGCAGCTTTCTTTTTCCTTGGACGGCCCACAGGATTGGACATCCGTATTACACCGCAGAGAGGATAAAGATTGCCAGACTGCAGCATCTCATCGAGTTCTTCGTAGGTTGTACCGGAGCGAAGGAACGACTGCCGGTGCAGGTGCTTTGCTTTCTTTTTCAGAATTCTTCTTTCATCATCCGTAATAATGCCGCGGGACACATCTTGATCGATCCTGCGGAAGCACCGGTTCAGTGCTTGCAGTCTGGGATCGTCCTTCATTTTTTCCTTTCTGCCAAGTGTATTTCTTCCTACCTGGGCGCAGGTGTACTCCGGCTTGTCCGGGCAGGGCTGATCACAATACTTGGTGTGGTATGCCCTGGTCAGTAGGAAAAACCGCTTGCAGTATTCACACCGGCGAATGATATGTCCAGCCTCCAATGCCTTATAGAAATCCAGCTTCAAGAATGTTTGCAGGCTGGATGCTTCGTAATATTCGTAGATCTGGAAATTGTCACTGCCGGGAGTCACAGGCTTCGGAATAAATTTCAGCATGACCGGATCAACATTGGTGTAGTGTCCTGTCCCTCGCCAGGGAGTGGCAGCCAGCTTATCGATGCCGTGGTGATTCAAAAAATCGTAAAGCGCGGCGGCATAGTTGCTGGGATTCAGTTTCTCCAGCTTGGACAGGAACATTCCAATGAACGAATAAATCGTGTTGTTGAAGGAACGGATATCTTCCAGAAGGAAGGAGTAGGCAGAGGTTAATCTCGCGTACACCACCCACTTGAGTTCCAGATCTCCAGGAACAATCAAAAGATTTCTTGTTTTCGGTGGAGGACTTTGGGGAACGGCTGGCATCGGTGACTTGGTAATTCTCTTCTCCCCGGAGCGAACATCTGTAAATTCCGATACGATTTCTCCGCCGTAGTCTCCGGGATGGAGCAGATAATCTTCGTAAGTATCTATGAGATTCTGAACAGCCACATCCTTCTCTGATAGTTCAAAATCAAAATTTCCGGTGGCAATCAGATCAGAAAGCAAGGCAGATGCTTCCTCCAGAATCGGATCTCCGTGCTTCAAGTGTACGAAAATCGGGTACTGGCAGAGCATAGTATCCAGCTTGCTATAGAAATCATTTGCCGCCGCCCAGGAAGAAATATCTTTGGATTTTTCATATTTCTGCACAGCGGACTGCGCCTGCTCCAGCAGCTCACGCATAGTTTTATAGTCCTCTGCCGGAATGTTCAGCACCTGGGTTGTCGGTTCACCCAGGGTAAATTCTTTTCCGTACAGCTCAATTGTTTTCTTGCCAACGGTGAAAAAGATAGATTCGTACATGGAATCACCCTGCCTTAAATTTGTCACAACATACTTTTTAATC
>JAGBEM010000139.1 GCA_017936985.1 Oscillospiraceae bacterium | reverse complement strand
GCTCAATCATGGGGATACCGAATGCAAAGGTCTTGCCGGTGCCGGTGGGTGCCTTGGCGATCACATCCTTCCACTGCATAAACTCCGGGATCGCCAGCTGCTGGATGGTGGTGGGATAGCCGTAACCTTTTTTCTCCAATGCCTTCAGCATGGCATCGCTGAGGCCAAGCTGGGCAAAGGTAATGTTCTCGTTCATATCTGTTCGTCCTTTATGTGTTAGTCCTTTCCGCTATTCTATCAGCTTTTTGACCATTTTGCAACCACTTTGCCAAGAATGGCAAAGTGGACCCATGATGCTTGTGCCAACGGAAATTTGCCGCAATGGTGGACAAATCGAAAAAAATATGGTATTGTATGTTATCATAGTATTGCTATGCCCGGGAGGAATGGAAAAATGGGTAAACTGATCGTAATCGAAGGCACCGACGGCTCCGGCAAGTCCACACAGTTCAAGGCTTTGACCGAGCGCCTGCAAAGGGAAAACACCGAATTCAAAACGCTGGTATTCCCCCGTTATTCCGAGCCCAGCTCCTCGCTGATCCGGATGTATCTGGGCGGTGAATTTGGAAACAAGCCTACCGATGTAAACGCTTATGCCGCTTCCGCCTTTTACGCTGTGGATCGTTACGCATCCTATAAGCAGGACTGGGGTCAGTGGTTTGAGCAGGGCGGTCTGATCGTTTCCGATCGGTACACCACCTCCAACGCCGTTCACCAGACCTCCAAGGAGCCGAAAGACAAGCAAAGTGAGTTTTTAAGATGGCTCTATGAATTCGAGTACGACAAGCTGGGCCTTCCCCGGCCGGATCTGACCATTTATCTGGATGTGCCCACCGCTTTTACCGAAAAGCTGATGCGCCACCGGGAAGCTGCCACCAATACCCATGCAGACATTCATGAGCAGGACATGACCTATCTTGCCACCTGTCGGGAAACCGGCCGGGCTGCAGCCCAGTTCTACGGCTGGACAGTCATTGAATGTGTCCGTGACGGTCAGATGCGCAGCATCGAAGATATTCACGAAGAGATCTACCGCCATGTACGGAAGTGTCTGGAGGATTGAGTATGGTTTATATTCTGCTGGGAACCGGGTTTGAAGAAACAGAAGCCATTGCGCCGCTGGATCTTTTGCGCAGAGCCGGGATTCCCGTTATGACTGTGGGCTTGAACGGAAAGATCGTATACGGCGGTCACGGCATCGGCGTAGAAGCGGACATTTCCCTGGGTGAAATGGATCTGACCGCTATGGATATGATCGTCCTTCCCGGCGGTCTGGGAGGGGTCGCCTCTATCCGGGCAAGCCAGGAAGCCCTGGATGCTATCCGGTTTGCGTGGGATAATGATAAATATGTGGCTGCCATTTGTGCCGGGCCGACTGTTCTTGCGGACTTAGGCTTGGTAAGCGGCAAAAAAGCCACCTGCTACCCCGGCTGCGAAAGCGGTATGGCTGATGCCATTATGGTAGAAAACGCTGACAGCATTCGAGACGGCAAGCTGATCACCGGCACTTCCGCCGGCTGTGCGGTTTCCTTTGGTTTGACACTGATCGAAGCCCTGAAAGGCAAGGAAGTCAGCGAAGCTGTGGCGCAGCAGATCGTGATCCGCTGACAGGAGGAATCTTTATGGATAACGAAAAATTCAAAAACGAACAAGAAGACAGCGCATGGCTGGACGAGCTGTTTGGCGCTGTGGAGCATAGCGCCGAGCTCACCGTCGACGAAGCTGCCATGGACTCTCATGATATGGGCCAGATCTCCGACCGGGAGCTGGACGAGATCATGAAGGAAGCACTGTCTGATGACTGGAATATTGAAGACTTTGAGCCGGTTTTTGATGATCCCGAGCCCATGGCAGAACACCGGGATGAATATGCTGACAACGGCGAAGCCGTAGAAGAATACGCGGAAGACGACCGGGATGAAGAACCCGTTGATCCGGATGCCCCCGTCCGTAAGGTTCGTCCACGGCGCAAAAAAGGCTACGGTCTTTTTGGTATTCCGCATCTTGCCGCCACTGCCATCTGGCTGGCCATCGCTGTGTTGATCGGCTTCTCTCTGGGCAGATTGGTTTGGGTCTGCGCCGCAGACGTGCTGGCTTTTGGCAGACCGGATCAGAACATCACCATCACCATCACCCAAGAGGATACTGTAGAATCTGTCACTGACAAGCTCTTTGACGCAGGTCTCATCAAGTACAAAGAACTTTTTAAGCTGTACGCAGAGCTTGCCAATGCTGACGAGAAGATCAGCGCCGGCACCTTTACCTTGAACACGCAGTACGATTACCATGCGCTCGTCAACGGCCTGCGTGCCTCCTCCTCTGACCGAAAGACAGTAGAGGTTGTGATCCCCGAGGGCTATACCTGCGCGCAGATTTTTGCGCTGCTGGAAAAGGAAGGCGTCTCCACGGTTCAGATCCTGGAAGACTACGCCGCAACCAGCGAATTTGCCAGCTACGATTTCCTGGAAGGTGTGGAGCGCGGCAGCAAGTACTGTCTGGAGGGTTTCCTGTTCCCGGATACCTACCAATTTTATGAGAACGATACTCCTCAGCGTATTTTCGACAAGTTCCTGTCCCGGTTTGATGACCAGGTGGACGAAGAACTACTGGCCTATCTAGACTCTTTGAACGAGACCATGGCCGCCAAAATGCGCAAGCACGGCTACAGCTCCAGCTATATCGAGCAAAACAGGATGACACTCTACAAAGTGATCACCATGGCCTCCATTGTCCAAAAAGAAAGCGCCCACAGCGGTGAAAACTACGACATCGCCTCTGTTTTCTACAACCGTCTTGCCAATGCAGGCAACTTCCCCTATCTGAACTCTGATGCTACGGTTGTTTATGCCCACGGCGGCAACAAGGAAAACCTGGACTATGGCATCGACAGCCCCTACAACACCTATGTAGTCAAGGGTCTGCCCATCGGCCCCATTGCAAACCCCGGTCCTTCCGCCATCATGGCCTCTTTGAGTCCCGCAGAGACCGACTACTATTACTTTGTTCTGGATCCTTCCATCGGTGAGCACCTGTTTGCAGAAACCTACAAACAGCACCAGGACAACGTCAATTCCGTAGGGTGATCACATGGCAAAACTGGAACTACTCAGCCCCGCCGGAGATATGGAACGGCTGAAAATGTCCGTTCTTTACGGCGCAGATGCGGTATACTTGGCAGGTACCAGCTTTGGTATGCGCTCCTTCGCCGGAAATTTTTCGCCGGAGGAGCTGCCTCTGGCGGTACAGTACGCCCATGATCACGGTGTCAAAGTCCATGTAACGGTAAACACCATGCCCCGTAACGATGAGATCTGCCATCTGCCTGCCTACCTGGAACAGCTTCAGGATGCCGGTGTGGATGCGCTGATCGTTGCGGACATGGGCGCTTTTACCCTGGCAGGTAAATACGCCCCCAAATGTCAGCGGCACATCTCCACCCAGCAATCCATTGCCAACTACGAATGTGCCAGCGCCTGGTACGACCTGGGCGCAACGCGAGTGGTTCTGGCAAGAGAGCTGAATCTGGACGAGATCCGTACCATCCGGGAAAAGACACCGAAAGAACTGGAAATTGAGACCTTCGGTCACGGTGCTATGTGCGTCAGCTACTCCGGCAGATGCCTCTTAAGCAACTATATGACAGGCCGGGATTCCAACCGGGGCGCCTGCGCCCAACCCTGTCGGTATCAGTATGCACTGATGGAAGAAAAGCGTCCGGGAGAGTATTTCCCCGTTTATGAGGACGAAAAGGGTACTTACATTCTAAACTCCCGGGATATGTGCATGATCGACCACTTAAACGATCTGATGGACGCCGGTGTAGATTGCATCAAGATCGAAGGGAGAGCAAAATCCGCCTACTATGCCGCCATCGTTACCGGCGCTTACCGGCACTGTATTGATGATGCCGCTGCCGGACGCCCCATCGATCCAGTCTGGCGGAATGAAGTGGAGCACGTTTCCCACCGGATCTACTCCACCGGCTTTTACTACGGCGAACCGGGACAGTATACCGAAAACTCCCGTTACATCCGTCAGTGGCAGGTCTGTGCCATTGTGGAAAGCTGCGACGAAAACGGTCTGGCACTCTGCAGCCTGCGCAACAAATTCCCTGCCGGTGAAGAACTGGAAGTGGTCGGCCCGGATCTGCGGCCCTTTGGGGTAACCGCCGGTAATATGACCGATTTGGAGGGCAATCCTCTGGATGAGCCCAAAACGCCTCAATCTAAGTTTTACATCCCCCTGGGCAAAACCGTGCCGCCCTTTACGATCCTGCGGCACAGTGTGGATCTTTCCGCAAAATAAAAATGAAAATGAAAAGACCGGCTTTCTGCCGGTCTTTTTGTTGTTATTGGGGTATATAGATGTTAATGTCCACATTTCCGGAAATGCCCGGCACTTTGCCGGTCTTGGTGTACTGCCACATGGAGAATCGGAAAGGCAGATCCATAACATCACTATAATAGGCTACCCAGTGAGTGTAGGATGTCAGTTGTTCCAGATCCAGCTTCTGATCTTCCGGCCGGATATATATCATCGCTTCCAAGCCCTCTGCCTGGATCCGGTCACAAAATGCTTGCGCACAAGCGGTCACGGTCACCGAATCTGTCTGCGCCGTTCGGGCAGTATCGCTGATATACTCCCAGTCAAAGGCTACCGGCAGATCCAGCTTCCATTTTTCGATCTGCGCCAATGCAAACTCTGCCTCCGCCTTTGCTTCCTCAGTACTGATAGCCTGAGAGAAGAAATACGCACCTACCTGCAGACCGGCTGCCTTTGCGCCGTCGTAATTTTTCTGCGCCATCTCATCGGCAAACAGGTTGCCAGCCTGTCCGTAGCCTCGGCCACCGACACGGATCATGACAAACCGAATGCCTGCCGCTGCCACCTGTTCCCAATCAATATCTCCCTGATATTTGGAAACATCCACACCAAGGGAGAAATCTGCGGTAACGCAGGTCATCCATTCCCCATTCTTGATGAAATCATCCTGGGAAAAGGGCTCGTTTGCATGCTGGGGGCCTGTGGTTTCTGTTGACTCTGAATTACTGCTCTGCTCTGTCTGCTGGGTGAACTGGCTCTGTGAGGGTTCACTGTTTTGCAGATTTTCCGTCCCACTGGGCTGAAATTCTCTGACAAATAAGGCAAGCACCCCAAAAAGCACCGCACTGGCACACAGCACCGCAATCAGTTTGATCCTGTCGCTTCTCATAGCTTAATTCTTCAGACTCTGCAGCGGTGCCGGAATCCGGCCGCCGCGGTTGACAAACTTCTCACTGGATTCGCTGTGCACAGGCATCACCGGTGCGCTGCCCAACAAGCCGCCCATTTCCACACGGTCACCAACAGTCTTCCCAGGTGCCGGAATGATGCGCACGGCGGTGGTCTTCGTATTGACCATGCCGATGGCTGCCTCATCCGCAATGATGGCAGAAATCGTTTCTGCGCTGGTATCTCCGGGCACGGCAATCATATCCAGGCCTACGGAGCAAACGCAGGTCATGGCTTCCAGCTTGGAAAGGGTCAGTGTTCCGCTTTCTGCCGCGGCGATCATTCCCTCGTCCTCAGAAACCGGGATAAACGCACCGGACAGGCCGCCCACATGACCGGAGGCCATCACGCCGCCCTTTTTCACTGCGTCATTGAGCAGTGCCAGTGCCGCAGTGGTACCATGGGTACCGGTAACCTCCAGGCCCATTTCCTCCAGAATACGGGCCACACTGTCACCTACCGCAGGGGTGGGTGCCAGGCTCAGATCTACGATACCAAAAGGCACACCCAAGCGCCGGGATGCTTCCACACCAACGATCTGACCCATCCGGGTGATCTGGAAAGCCGTCTTTTTGATGGTATCGGCCACTACATCAAAGGGCTGACCCTTGACGCTTTGCAGTGCATGGTACACCACACCGGGACCGGACACACCCACGTTAATAACACATTCCGGCTCACCTACGCCATGGAACGCGCCTGCCATGAAGGGATTATCCTCCACCGCGTTGGCAAATACCACTAATTTTGCACAGCCCAAGCCGTCGTTATCCGCAGTGATCTCGGCGGTCTTCTTGATGATGCGGCCCATTTCTGCCACAGCGTCCATGTTGATTCCGGCCTTGGTAGAGCCCACATTGACACTGGCGCAGACCCGTTCGGTGCAGGCCATCGCCTCCGGAATGGAGCGGATCAGCTTCCAATCGCCGCTGGTACAGCCTTTCTGCACCAGGGCCGAAAAACCGCCGATAAAGTTGACGCCGCAGGTCTTGGCAGCAGCATCCAGTGTCTTTGCGATCTGGACATAGGATTCCGTTTCACAGGAACCGGCAACCAGTGCGATGGGTGTTACCGAGATCCGCTTGTTAACGATGGGAATACCAAATTCCCGTTCAATCTCCTGGCCTACTTTGACCAAGTCCTTAGCGCACCGGGTGATCTTATTGTAGATCTTGTCGCAGCACACCTGCAGGTCGGGATCGCAACAATCCAGCAGGCTGATGCCCATGGTAATGGTGCGAATATCCAGGTGCCGCTTGTCGATCATGTCCAGCGTCTGTAAAATATCCTTTTGATTCAGCATATTCTACCTCAAATTCGGTGCATAGCCTCGAAAATATCCTCCCGCTGAACGCGGATGGACAGGCCCATTTCGTTTCCTGCTTCTTCCATATTCCGGCTCAAGTCCGCCAGAGGAACATTGCTTTCGCTGACATCCACCGCCATCATCATGGTAAAATAACCCTGCATGACAGTCTGGCTGATGTCCAGAACATTCACATTATACTCAGCAAGCTTGATGCAGACACCGGCGATGATGCCCACTCTGTCCTTACCGACAACCGTTACGATCGCTTTCATATCTTACACCTCATAGTCGGCAGCCGTCCGACTGTCCAGCATATGCCAAAAATGTTCCTTCGCTTCTAAGTGCAGCGGATGGCTTGCGTAATCCGTCAGCGCCTGCTTGCTCTCAAACTCAGAATACAGGGCATAATCCATGCCCTGATAAGCCCGGCGGATCTCCATCTTCAAAAGACCGGGGATCTTTCCGACCAACGGTTCCAAATGAGATGCGATCAACTTGACCGCCTCATCCTTGTCAACGCCCTCTTTCAGGGTATACAAAACGATATGTTTGACCATATTGACCTCCATAATATAAATACCGGGGCCGGCACTTTGCCAGCCCCGGTATGTAGCGTTTAATTACTCAGCCTCAGTCTCTTCGACTTCCTCGGCCTCTTCTGCTTCCTCAGCAGCGGGCTCGATCAGAGCACGGATGGACAGGGAGATGCGCTTGTTCTCAGCGTCCACATCGGTGATCTTGACAGTCACGGTCTGACCCTCGGACAGAACATCCTCAGGCTTGCCGATGCGCTTGTCAGCAATCTGGGAAATGTGGATCAGGCCGTCAACGCCGGGCAGGATCTCAGCGAAAGCACCGAAGGTCATCAGCTTGACGATCTTGGCTTCCACAACGTCGCCCACATTGTAACCGGTCATGAACTGGTTCCAGGGGTTCATCTCAGCGGTCTTGTAGCCCAGAGAGATCTTGTGCTTCTCGGGGTCGAAGGAGATGACGTAAACATCGATCTCGTCACCGACGCTGACCACCTCAGCAGGGGTCTTGATGCGATTCCAGCTCAGCTCGGACACATGGACCATGCCGTCCACGCCGCCGATGTCCACGAATGCGCCGTAGGAAGTCAGGGACTTAACGGTGCCGTGGTACTTCTTGCCCTCTTCGATCTCAGCCCAGATCTTCTCCTGGTTGGCCTTACGCTCCTCGGAAGCAACAGCGCGGATGGAGCCGATGACACGGCGGCGTGCGCGGTTGACTTCGGTGACCTTCAGCTTAACGGTCTTGCCCACCTGACCGGCCATGTCGCCACCCTTGGCAACACCGGACTGGGAAGCAGGAATGAACACGCGGATGCCCTTAACGGTAGCAACCAGGCCGCCCTTGTTCTCCTCGGTGATGACGCCTTCCACAGTGGTCTTGTCCTCCACCCAGGCAGCCATGTCGTCCCAAACCTTCATGCCGTCCAGCTTCTTCTTGGACAGCTGAACAGTGCCTTCCTGGTCGTTGACGCGTACAACGAAGACCTCGATCTCGTCGCCCACATGGAGAATGTCCTCAGGCTTCACAGAAGGATCGGCACTAACTTCGTCGTAGGGAATGTAGCCGGCATGCTTGGTGCCCAGATCGACCTGGACTTCGGTATTGCCAATACCGGTAACGGTTCCGATAACCTTATCTCCTGTATTTAAAGTCTTGATGGACTGCTCCAGGAGTGCCTCAAAGGTTTCCTCCTGCACAGCATCAGCATTGATAATTTCGCTCATAGTCTTATTGACCTCCTTTATTATCCACGCCGGCGTGGATGCACCGGCAGTGATTCCAACATGATGCACACCGTCAAAAAAGGCCGGATCCAATTCGCTGGCGTTGTCCACCAATGCGACCTTCCCGCAGTGTTCCCGGCAGATCATGGCAAGTTTTCCGGTATTGGAACTTTTTGCGTCCCCAACCACCACCATAGCCTGATTTTCCGCACTCAAAAGCGCGGCATCCGTCTGCCGAAATTCGGTTGCTCTGCATATTGTATCAAATATTTTTAAGTTAGTAAACTCTTTTTTTGCAATTTGGATGCATTTTTTCCACAAACTTTCAGTGGAAGTGGTCTGGCAAACCATGCAAATTGGCGAATCGGGGCTAACCTCGCCGGTTTCGATCCAGTTTTGGAGTTCTTCCGGCGACTCAAAGATCCTGCAGTTCCCACACCAACCGGCGATCCCCTCTACCTCCGGATGGGATCGGGTTCCGATGATGACCGGCAATTTTCCCTCCTGCTCCGCCTTTTCCACGATCCCATGGATCCGTTTGACAAAAGGACAGGTAGCGTCGATAATATTCGCGCCCTTAGCCTGCAGCGCTTCCTGCACCGCTCTGGATACACCGTGGGAGCGGATGATGACTGTCATATCTTTTTGGGCTTCCTCGGGACTTTCGATGACCCGGACACCCATCTCATCAAACTTTTTCACCACATGCCGGTTATGGATGATGGGGCCCAGGGTGACCACCTGGCCACCGGTTTGCGCCGCCTTTTCTACCGTTTCCACTGCCCGGTTGACACCAAAGCAGAAGCCTGCGCTTTTGGCAACTGTCACGCTCATACCGGGATCTTCTCCTTCACGATCTTTTGGATCGCGGCAACGACCCCATCAATATCCAAATCGGAAGTATCCACCTTAATGGAGTCCTTGGCCATTTTCAGCGGAGCCAGTTCCCGGTGGGTGTCCTGATAATCCCGCTGCTGGATCTCCTTGAGGATCTGATCGAAACTGGCCTTCTGACCCTTTGCCAGCAGCTCATCGGTGCGGCGCTTGGCACGAACCTCAGCGGAGGCGGTGAGGAAGATCTTCACGTCCGCATCGGGCAGCACCACAGTACCGATATCCCG
>JAGBEM010000009.1 GCA_017936985.1 Oscillospiraceae bacterium | reverse complement strand
TAGGCTGGTCGCCCTGTGCAACACCGCAGGCAACAATATGCCGGATGAGCAAATTCTGGATATGTGTATCGGTGCATGGCCCATCATCGTTTACCAGAAGCAGCTCAAGGATGCCTCCCGCAAAATCATGGAGGTCTTTGAGGCCACCGGACAGAAGGCTGGGCAGGTCAAAGGACACATGCTGTTCCGATTTGAGGTTGGTGAAACGATCCGGGATGGCAAGGGTCACATCACAAAGGTTGCCGGCCGCCACAAGCAGGACAGTTACCTCTCTCCTCAACTCTATAAACGTCTGCGGGACAATGGTGCACCGCTGGATAAGCTCCAGAAGCTACGCCCTAAATCCGGGGAGGAGGATCTTGCATGACTCATGTGAAATATGCCCAGCTTGCTGTTTTCCTTCTGCTGGCTACTGCCATTTTTATCCGTTTCAATTTAGGTTTCCAGCTGCTTGTCTACATTCAGCATGCATCGGAAAAGAAAAGCAAGGCAAAAAACTTCAAGCCGCCGGGCAAGTTCCGCACCAAACTTAACATTATTCTGGAAAAGCAAAAAGCTCTGATTGCGTCAAGCCCTTTCCCAAAACCTTTTTATCGTTTGCTGTCTGCAGGCTGTGCTGTTCTCGGCTTCTTCGCCGGCCGGATCATCTTCCATTCCATGGTGATCTCTGCCACAGTCGCCGTCATCGGTTTTTTGCTGCCGTTGCTGTTCCTGTCATTTCGTCAGTCCAAAAACCAAAGCACACAATTGGGGCGGCTTGCTTCCTCCATGATGATCCTTTCCAACTCCTACGTAGTAACGGAGGATTTCATCACTTCCGTCCGAAGTAATCTAGATCTGCTGGACTACGCAGCGCCCTTCCGTGACTTTCTGACATATGCCACCATGATGGACAGCAACATGACTGCTGCGCTGCGGCGTATGGAACGACAAATCCCTAACCCTTACTTCTCTCAGTGGATAGACGCATTGGTGCTGGCACAGGATGACAGAGCGCTCAAATATGCCACAGTCTCCATTGTGGACTCCTTCCACGATGTTCTGCAGGCTCAGCAGGAGGCAGATGCCATCATGTACGGAGTCTGGCGGGAATACGCAGTCACTCTGGCTCTGATCTTCTCTATACCACTTGTTTTCCGGTTGCTCATGCCCGATGCCTATACCACTCTGACAACCTCTGCCGTAGGCCAAGGCATGATGGTGCTGCTTCTGGCTGCGGTGGTCTACTCTGCTCTTCGGGCTGTCCGCATCAACCGTCCATTGATGGTTTAAGGAGGTAGCGCCGTGATTATATGTAAAGCCTTAATCTTCCTGCTCTTTTTCTCCGGACTTTGGCTTATCATCTGCAGCCATTTTTTTCACGACAAAACCTTTATTGGCCGCCGCACCCTCAAGCGCATGACCGGTTGGCGGCAAAGTAGGAAGGACATCTGGACAACACCGATTTTCCTGAAGGTATCCCGATTTTCCGGCCGGTTTGTTTTTCTGGATCAAAACACCGAGGAAATGCTCTCCCGTCAACTGTCTCGTGCCGGTCTTTCCATAAGTGCCAGACAGTTCACAGCCAGAAGATACACGATTTTGGCTTTTGGCATTCTGAGTATCGCCATCTGTGCCGCCACTAAATTCTATATTGGCATTTTGATTTGTGCTTTGATCACTGGCTACGGTGTTTTACACCAACGCGAGCTGCTCACCTCCAAGCTGAAGGAAAAAGATGAAGCCATCACAGCAGAAATGCCGCAGTTCATCCGAATTCTTTGCCGCAACCTGCGCAGTAACCGGGATATTTATGCTGCTCTGAAATCCTATCGAAAGGTGTCCGGTCCTGTATTGGGTGCGGAGCTGGATATTCTGCTTTCCCATATGGAAAGCGGCAATGTCGCGGCGGCTCTGCAGATCTTCCAAAACCGTCTCGGCACCCAGGAGGCGTTCCGCCTTTGCAGCACGCTGCTGGAAATTGATCGCGGCGTAGACCAAACGGCTACGCTGGACTATCTGGCTGACGACATGGCGCGTCAGGCCAAGCTGAACATTCAAAAGAAGCTGTCCCTACGGCCGGCCCAAATGCGAAGAACCTATCTTCCCGCCGTAGGTGTGGCTGTCGCCATGATTATGTACGTCCTCGTTGTATTTGTCATAGATCAACTCAATTCACTTTTCTAAGGAGGTAACACAAATGAAAAAACTGTTCCGTTCCATCCGTTCCAAGGTCAATGCGCTTTGCGATAAGGTCAATGCACTTTTCACCAAGGTGCGTATTCTGTGCCGCAGCGGCTCCGCTGTGCTGGCCAGCAACAGAGGTGACCTTTCCACCAACACCATCGGCGCCATCATCGTTGCTGTCGTCATCATTGGTCTGCTGATCGTCGCCGTGAATACATTCTTCCCGACCTTCTTCAGCGACATGCTGAATTCGATGAAGACCAAGCTCAATGGCCACTGGTAATCCATCCCCATTTCCGCCAAGGAGGTATGTACTCATGAAAACGCTGTTTCGCTCCATCCGTAAGAAGTTTGAAGCACTCTGCGACAAGGTAAGCATTCTTTTGATCAAAGCAAGACTCCTTCGTCGCAATGTGC
>JAGBEM010000138.1 GCA_017936985.1 Oscillospiraceae bacterium | reverse complement strand
GTGGTTATGACTGATACCGTCACCCACCATGGCTACCTTTTTGCCCTCGTTTTGCAAACGGCGGATCTTCTGCTCCTTATCCTGGGGGAATACCTCTGCCACTACCCGATCTACTCCCACCTGACGACGGATTGCTTCCGCCGTTTTTGCGTTATCTCCGGTGAGCATGACCACTTCGATTCCCATGCCGGAAAGCTCCGCAACTGCCTGAGCGCTGGTGGGTTTCACCACATCCGCTACGGCGATCACACCCAGCTGCTTACTGTTTTTCGCGAAGTACAGAGGTGTCTTTCCGTCGGATGCCAATTTCTCTCCCTTTGTCATAAGCGCATTACCGGGGATGTTATGGGCTTCCATCAGACGGCGGTTGCCCGCAAGGACAAGTTCACCGTCAATGATGCCGATGATACCTTGACCGGGAATCTGCCGGAAATTGCTAATGCTCAGTGCAGGATACCCGGTCTTCTCTGCTTCTGCCACGATAGCATCAGCCAGAGGATGCTCAGAAAGCCGTTCCAACGAAGCGGCTACCTGCAGCAGTTCCTCCCGGGAGATTTCTCCGCTGAGCAGGATATCCGTTACAACAGGAGTTCCCTGGGTGATGGTGCCGGTTTTGTCCAGAACCACCGTATCAATGCTGTGGGCAGTCTCCAATGCTTCTGCGGATTTGATCAGGATGCCGTTGGTAGCGCCTTTACCGGTTCCTACCATGATGGCGGTAGGCGTCGCCAGTCCCAGCGCGCAGGGGCAGGAGATGACCAAAACGGAAATGCCGATGGAGAGGGCAAATTCCAGTCCGTAGCCTGCGAGTAGCCACACGATCGTAGCGATTACCGCAATTGCGATGACAATAGGAACA
This sequence comes from Oscillospiraceae bacterium, assembly GCA_017936985.1. The sequence goes on along the minus strand of JAGBEM010000138.1, from coordinate 2,094 downwards.
AACACACCGCTGACTTTATCTGCCAGCTTTCCGATGGGGGCTTTGGAGCCGGTGGCTTCGTCCACCAGCCGGATAATCTGTGCCAGGGTGGTATCGTCGCCCACCTTGGTTGCCTGCATCTTGAGAAAGCCGGACTTGCTGACGGTGGCACTGATGACCTTATCGCCAATGTGCTTTTCCACCGGGATGCTCTCACCGGTTAAAGCGGATTCATCCACAGAGGCATTGCCTTCCACCACGGTGCCATCCACCGGGATAGATTCACCGGCCTTGACGATCAGGATATCCCCAAGCTGCACATTCTCCGCGGGAATCTGAAGGGTCTGTCCTTCCCGCTCCACTGTGGCAACCTTGGGCGCCAGATTCATCAGTTTCGTAATGGCATCGGAGGTTTTTCCCTTTGCCCGAGCCTCCAGGGTCTTACCCAGTGTGATAAGGGTTAGGATCATGCCTGCAGATTCAAAGTATAGATCCATCATAAAAGTATGGACTATCTCCATATCTCCGTGCCCCATGCCGATGCCTATTTTATAAATGGCGTAAATACCATAAACAGCAGCGGCACCGGAACCGATGGCAATCAGAGAATCCATGTTGGGAGAACCCTTCAGAAGATTGCGGAAACCAACCTTAAAGTATCTGCCGTTTACAATCAGCACCGGCAACAGCAGGAGGAACTGGGTAAAGGCAAAGACAAGCGCGTTTTCCATACCCAACAGGAAACCGGGCATAGGCCAGTTCATCATGTGGCCCATGGAGATGTAGAACAGAGGAATGGTAAAGAGTGCAGAAAGGATGAGCCTACGCTTCATTTCCTTATATTCAGCCTGTGCGGTGCTAATCTCCTGTTTCGCTTGTTTTTTATTCTGCGAAGCCTCTTTCGGGATCGCACCATAGCCGGTGTTCTCAACTGCTTCCACGATTCTGGCAGTATTCATTTCTGACTCATCGTAGGATACCACCATACTGTTTTTCAGCAGATTCACAGATACATCCTTGACTCCCGGCAGCTTCACAACGCAGCCCTCCACTCTGGAGGAACAGGCGGAACAGGTCATACCGGTAATATGAAACTGTTCTTTACGCATATACATCCCTTCTTTCCGTCTAGGATTATTCCTTGCTTGGGCGGCTGCTTGGCAGCCGCCCAAGTTTGGTCGCTCTTCCGTGATTAGCCTGCAGCCCAGCCGCCGTCCACCACCAGCACATCGCCACTGATGTAGCTGGACTCGTCACTTGCCAGGAACAGCGCAGCCGATGCGATCTGCTCCGGGCTTCCGGGAGCAGGTGCAGTCGCCATGACATTTTTGATCCGGTTATAGCCGTTCATATTGGGCATGCCCATGGAGGTGCTGATCTCGGTTGCGATGCCTCCGGGCGCGATAGCGTTGCAGCGGATCCCGTTGGGCATATACATATAGGCCGAATTTTTGGTCAGGGATACGAGAGCCGCCTTGGACGCACCGTATACGGCACCTGCTGCGGTCCGCATAGCGCCAAAGGATGCTACATTGATAATATTGCCGCCGTCTCCCTGCTCCAGGAACACTTGGACCGCTTTTCTCATGGAGTACATCGGGCCGTAAACGTTGACGGCAAATACCTGGTCGATCTTCTCATTTTTCACATCGCCAATAGGACTCATATCATCCATAATACCGGCGTTGTTGACCAAAACATCCAGACGGCCAAATTCTTTTACCGCCAGGTCAATGGCAGACACCATGGTTTCCTCTTTGGAAACATCGCCAACAAAGGGGACAACCTTTCCGGGCGCATCCTTCAGCGATGCTGCCAATTCATCCAGCCGCTCCTTGCGGCGGGCAACTGCGATAATGTTTGCGCCTTCTTTGGCAAACCGTTCAACGATTGCCTTTCCCATACCGGAGGAAGCACCGGTCACGACTACAGACATTCCATTCAATTTCATAATATTTACCACCTTTCCGTTGATTGGTTTTTTTGATTACACCCATAGTATAACCAGTCGCTAACAGTTTTTCTGTGATGTCATCACATTGTGAAAACAGCCACGCTTCCTTACTCAGAAGCGTGGCTGTTGCTCTGTTGTTTACTGATCCATACCGCATGCAT
>JAGBEM010000137.1 GCA_017936985.1 Oscillospiraceae bacterium | reverse complement strand
GTAACCTTATGTTTTTTCCAGAAGGGGTAGTATTTCCATACGATGATCCCGGCGAATACGGCAAAGCACACAAGGGAGATCTTCCAACCCAGGCTGAAGGCTTCGTTGCGGTATTCAAATCTGACTTCGTGGGTGCCTTCTGTCAGCTCCAGACCGATCATGACATTGCCCACCAGCTGGATCTCTACTTCCTCGCCGTCTACATAGGCATGCCAGTTTTCGCCGTTCTGAGGGATGGAGGTATAAAGCAGACCATCCCGGTCGCAGGTAATGGTGCCAGCCACCTTGGTGTTGGAAAATTCGGTCAGATCCAGGGTGGAAGTGTTGAGAATGTCGTAACCCCGGCGGAACACGGTTTCATCCAGAAGCGCGCCCCAGACGGTCATGGTACTGTTTTCGTTGGCCTTACAGGTGATCCGCACTTCGATCACATCCCCGGGCTCCACCTGACTGACGGCCAGGGTTTGGGGCAGGCTGATGCTTTCGCCATAAAGGTATTGTCCGTTTTTATAGACATTGAAGCTGTTTCTGGCATTCATGGTCACATCCAGACAGAAAAGACCGGCTTCCTGAACAGTATAGGTATAGGTCAGCCGTCCACCGGTGGCACCGGTGTTATAAGAGCAGTAACCGTTGGTGCTGTAGCTTTTGATGGTAACATCGGAAGGGGTGATCGTCAGCCACTCGCCAGGGGTCATGGTCCAGACATCATCGACAAGACCGGTGGCGGTGGAAAACAGCTTGTTCTGGAACATGAATGCAGAGGAAGAGGTAAACTCCAGCTCTGCCAGCTCGGACTCTGCCAGGAAACCCAGAGGCAGCCAGGCGTTGTTCTGCAGGATGTATACATTGTCGAAGTGATGCACTTCATCAAAGTAGTTGTTTTCCTCCACACGGGCATCCCGTTCGAGCATATATTTCAGGTTCAGGAACAGATTTGCCACCGGAGAGCTTTCCTCAAAGCAGTAGCGGTTATAGGTGTTTTTAGCGCCGTAGCCCAGAACCTTCATAAATTCTGTGACCTTAACATTGGCAGAGCTGGTAAAGGTGGAAATGCCGTTATAGCCGTTCAGCGCACCGTCGTTCAAGGTCTGGGAATGGGTGACTTCCGTGCGGTAAAACAGCTCGTTATCCCGCAGAGATTCATACTGCTTCATATAATTTACGGCGGACAAGGCGGATTCTTTGCCCTTGGGATAGCCGGCGGCATTGGTTCTGGGGAAGTTCACGCCGAAATTGACCACATTCATGATCAGCTCAATGCCCATAACTACTGCCAGCAGGATGTTGGCCACATTTCTGCGGCGGATGCGGTTGGCGGCAATGCTGCGCAGTTTTTCCCAGTTTGTATCCTTGGGCAGGAAGCTATCCATCCGGTGCAGAAGCATGACTGCAAAATACAGCAGGAAAAACACGGCGTTGTAGGTCAAATACACCGGATCTTCCAGCTTGTTTGAACAGTACATGATCAGCAATGCTCCGGCTGCGGCGACAAATACCTGCCACAGCTGAATATGCCGGCGCAGGAGGAATGCCCGGTATGCCATATACAGCATAACAAAGCTGAAAAGGAAGCTGAACCGGTAGGGGATCATATTGGTGAAATGGAAGCCGTGCCAAATATAATCCAGTTGCCGGATGATAAAGCTAAGCATGAAAAAGACAAGAAGGCATACGCTGCAGATCTTGTCCCGGAGCTTGACCTTACTGGTGGTCAGGAACAGGAAGGTAAAGAATATCGTACCCACACCGCAGTACAGGTTAGGCAGTCCCTCTTTAAAGGTGGGCTCCAGACCGCCGTTCATATTGCCTGCAACCTGCACCATGCCGTCCCAAAGGATGGGAATGGAAGCAAGGATGGCATCCCACCACAGACCAAACAGACCACCGGTGCCGGCTTCTTTGGCAGCTTTGTAGGCGTTCCAGGCCTCCCGGGCCGGTGCGGCATCCTTGTAGGGGATGATATTGACTGAAAAACCCTCAGGAAATTTGTTGACGCTGGATTGGGTCGTGCCTAAAGCGGCCAGGGCAGGCAGCTCCAAAATGGCTGTCATGCCGATGGCAAGGATCGTAAACACAGCGATGCGGCACAGGTCGCTGAAGAAGCCCTTGAGACTCTTGCAGCGGCAGATCTCGTAGCAGATGAACAGAAGGAGAACGAAAATACAGGTGAAAAATCCAATATAATAGTTGGAAAAAATGGAGAAAAACAGGGAAACGGTGTAAAGAATAAACTTTTTATCCCGGAGCAGACTGATCGTTCCCAATGCCATCAGCGGCAGAAGTGCAAAGGTATCCAGCCACATAAGATTCCACTGATAACCCAGCGCCCATGCGCACATGGCGTAAAAGGTGCCGAACAGCGGCAGGGAAATATCGTTTTTATGAAACAGCTTTTTCAAAAAGATCGCAAAGAACAGGCTGGCAATGCCCAGTTTAATGGGAACTAACAGGGAAAAGGCATTCAATGTCCAGCTTTCCGGAACCAACACACTCAAAAGGTTCAGCGGAGAAGCCAGATAATAAGAGATCAGACCCAGATAGTCAAGGCCCATGCCCACATCCCAGCTGTAAAGCAGGGAATCTCCGCTGAGCAGCGCTTCCCGGAATGCTTTGTAGAAGGGATAGTACTGGTGGTAGTTGTCGGAATATAGCATGGAGTACTGCCCAAAGGGGGCGCACTGACCAAAGTACATAAACGTCAGCATGCTCACCAGGGGGAAGGCAAAAGCCAAGGCCAGGTACTGCCAGTTGTTTTTGGTTGTCTTTTGTGGTAATTTCATTGCGATCTCTCCAGGTCCTGTCCAAAATATAGTATTTCATATTTTAACACAGTTTTCTGAGGAGGTAAAGAGGGAAGGAAAATTAATTGGGGATTTATGGAGCTGTTAAATGGTTGCTCCGGTGCGGCAGCACCCTTGGCTCCCTCTTTGAGGGAGCTGGCAAAAATCTCTGATTTTTGACTGAGGGAGTGTCGCATAGACAGTGGGACACTCCCCTAGTCATGCCATTCGGCATGACAGCCCCCTCAGAGAGGGGGCCAAGGCGTCTAACCAACAGTTCCATAAACTGAAATGCAAGCAGCCAAAGGGCGCGGTGCAAACCGCGCCCCTATTATATAATGTATAAGGATAGGATCACAGGATTAGGCAGATCAGCCCGGTGGCGCCTTCGTTTACGATCCGCTGGAGGCTGCCGCGGAATTTGCTTCTGACATCCTCCGGCATGCGGATAACCTTGGCGGTCAGGCCCTCCCGGATCAGTTCATAGACGCTGCGGCCAAAGATGTTGCTTTCCCACAGCTTGTCGGGATCTTCGCCGGATAGGTAGGCGATCAGTTCCTGGCTTTGCTGTTCGCCGCCGACCATGGGGCTGATCTCGGCATCGATGTCCACCCGGATCATGTGGATAGAAGGTGCACCGGCTTTCAGCTTTACACCGAAAGCGCCCCCTTTGCGCAGCAGTTCCGGCTGCTGCAGAGTCATTTCCTCTGCGGTGGGCATGACGATGCCGTAACCGGTGGCTTTTACGGAAGAAAGCGCATCGGAGATCTTATCGTATTCCTGTTTGACTTGGGACAGCTCTGTCAGCAGGGAGAGCAGCTGGGCGTCGTTTTCAATGGGCATTCCGGCCTTGGTGCTGAGGATCTCGTAGAAAAGGGTCTCCGGGAAGCTCAGAGCGCAGGCAACACTGCCGGTGGCAAGGTCAATATCCCGGACGGAAAAATCCAGCACCTGTTCCAGGTCCTTCAGAGAGGAGAGCGTCATTTCGGCCTGCCCCAACGCGGAGATCTGGCTGGCACGCTGTAACAGTGCTTCGTAGAGGGCTGCCTTTACCGGGTGCTCCGGCTCCAGGGCATCCATCCAGCGGGGTAAGAATACCAGCAGCTGCCCCAGGGGGAAGGCGTACAAAAGCTGTTTAAGAAGATCGGCAATATCCTCAACAGTCATGGCCTGGCAGTCTGCGATCAGCGGTTCCACACCGTAACGCTCCCGGATCTCCTGCTGAACGGCCTGCGCAGCAGCGGCACCGGGCATTTTGGAATTGATGATCACAAGGAACGGCTTGCCGGTAGCTTGCATATCCCGGATGGCTCGGCCTTCCGCCTCTATGTAATCCTCCCGGGGAATGTCGGTGACTGTGCCGTCGGTGGTGACTACCAAGCCGATGGAACAATGCTCCTCCATAACTTTCTTCGTGCCAAGCTCGGCAGCTTCTGTCATGGGGATTTCGTGGTCATACCAGGGAGTGGTGACCATCCGGGGAACGCCATCCTCCTGAGCACCTACCGCGCCGTTCACCATGTACCCAACCGAGTCGATCATCCGCACCCTCAGTTTGGTGGTGCCGTCGGGAGAGATTTCGACGGCTTCTTCCGGGACGAATTTGGGCTCTGAGGTCATGATCGTCCTGCCGGAGCCGCTTTGGGGCAGTTCGTCTCTGGCCCGTTCCTTGCGGTAGGGGTCTTCGATACCCGGAATTACCAATTCCTCCATAATACGCTTGATCAAAGTGGATTTGCCGGTACGCACAGGCCCCACCACGCCCACATAAATATTGCCGCCGGTACGCACCGCAATATCGGCATAAATGTTTTCCATAGCCAGCCTCCTCATTCGGCAGGAGAGGATGCTCCTGCCATGGTCTACCACAGGGTATGTCCGGCAAATAGGAAATAGAACAGGGATAATTGTCTGGATGATTGAGAAAATTGGTGTTGCGATGATTTTTTTTGTGTGCTATAATGCGACTATGATCATATAAAAAGGAGAATGGAATATGACTAAAAAATGGATCCTGGTCGTTCTGGCTCTGTGTATGCTGCTGGGCGGCTGTGCGCATCCGCCGATCGATGCGGATGACAACGGCACGGAAACAACAACCCAGACAGAAGAATCCGTGCAGACAGAGGAAACCCTTGGCGGGCCGAGAGTTCTGGATGACAATGGAGATGGTACTATAGCTTGGTTTGCATTGGGCGACAGCATTACCCAAGGCTATAACAGCTATCTGGACAGTATTACCGGCGAGGGCAAGTTGAGCCTGAACAAGGAGCGTTGCTGGGCAACCTTCCTGGCAGCCAGTACCGGCTGGCAGCTGAACAATCATGGTGTCGGTGGCTCCGGATTTGTACATAAAGGCACAGTGCTGGATAAGCTCAGCGCCCGCGATCATGTGGATACCATTGATTTCTCGAAGGCAGAGCTGATCACCATTGCCTACGGTGTCAACGACTGGAAGTACAATGATAAGCTGGGCACTATGGGCGATGATATCGCAAAGGGTGGCACTTTCTACAGCAACATGCGCTACATCATTGAAAAGCTCCGGAAGGATTGCCCTGATGCGGAGATCGTTGTGATCTCTCCGCTGAACTGCAGCCGCTATGGACAGGCAAGCTCCAATTGGGGTCTGGGTTACAAATTCTTCAATAACGGCACGCTCCAGGATATTTATGATGCAATGAAGGAAGTTTGCGATCATTACCATCTGCCGCTGGTGGATATCCTCCACAATGAGGAGATCAACAGCGACATCACCAACTGGCTGCCCGATGGCGTGCATCCGTCTCTGCAGAAGCATTTAAGACTGGCGCAGATCCTGGAAGAGGAACTGAAAAAGGTCCTGCCTGAAAAGTAAATACCGAAAGGGGCGATGGAGACATCGCTCCTTTTTGCGCAAAAAAGCATTCTCCAAAATGAATAAAAAATAATCAGAATTTTTGTAAATTTCACTGAAATTATACTTGACAAAATGTGCAAGCGGTGATATCATAATCGAGCGCGTGTAGGGACATTCTGCGCGTGCACTGCGATGATGCGGGAGATTGCGTCTAAAAAACGGTAACTTCCGCGGAGTATGTCCGGTCATCGGGCGGCTGAACTACTTCTGTTTGCGCTTGCGTATATCGCTGCGGCAGAGGAATGGGTCGGCCTTGCGTCGGCCATTTTTCTTGGCTCAGAATGATACGCACGGCGGCGTGAACAAAGAAGTTCGACCGTACCCAGAGTACCTAAGCAAACTGAGTACGTCAAAATCAAGGAGGAAAACAAACCATGGCAAACCAGGAAATGATCCGCATCCGGCTGAAGGCTTATGATCATCAGCTGATCGACTCCAGCGCGGCAAAGATCGTGGAGACCGCGAAGCGCAACGGCGCCCAGGTTTCCGGCCCCATCCCGCTGCCCACCAAGAAGGAAGTTGTTACGATCCTTCGCGCTGTTCATAAGTACAAGGACAGCCGTGAGCAGTTCGAGCGCAGAACCCACAAGAGACTGATCGATATCCTCAACCCCAACCAGAAGACTGTCGAAGCTCTGATGAGCCTGGACCTTC